>CAZGAI010000295.1:0-5375 GCA_964523175.1 uncultured Victivallales bacterium
TATATATTTTGTTTATAACAGAAAAACATAGGTTTGAAAAGGTTTTTTAATAAAAAATGTTCAAATTCAGTTTTTAATTGGATTTTAACTTTGTGTTCGAACTTTTATCCGTTGTGAAACTCGAATACGACAACGACCACGATTACGACAACGATTGAGAATAATAAAATCACTAAATCAACAGATCACCCGTCTTCGCTGCGCTACGCCGAGGCAGGCCAAATCACTAAATCCTATGGAGTGTTATGAATAATGAAATAACAGATACAGCCTGGTGGCAGAGAACTGCAAGCATAGACAAGCAGCTTTACGATGAAGTTAAGCTTTCTTCCTGCTATGTTGAAATGCGGGATGGTGTTAAAATAGCAGTGGATATCTATCTACCTAAGATTCTTGATTCCGATACAAAATTGCCTGCGATCCTCCATCAAACCCGGTATTTTCGCAGACAGAAATACAAGCTCATATCAAAAATACTCAGGTTCAAAAGAAACGCTAAAAGAAAAGTAATCGATAGATTTGTAAAAAACGGCTATGCATATATCAATGTTGATGTAAGAGGTTCGGGAGCCTCGCTTGGCATAAGAAAAATGGAATGGTCACCGGATGAAATAAAAGACGGAGCAGAACTTGTTGAATGGATAACAAAACAATCCTGGTCCAATAAAAAAGTAGCAGTAGTTGGTATGTCCTATACGGCTACTGCAGCTGAAATGAAGCTGACAAATAATCACCCAGCCGTAAAGGCTGCTGTAATTCAGTATTCACTTTTTGATGTTTATACGGATATACTAAAACCGGGTGGAATCCACAATGAATCATTTCTGAAAAAATGGGCTATGCTGAATAATTTCAGGGATATGAATATACTTCCTGAATCGATCACTTTACTAAAAAAAATATTTTTCAGGCTACTGATTAATGGAGTTGCTCCTGTTTCAAACAATAGAGAAGACCTAAACCTGTTAAGAAAAGCAGAGAAAGAACATAAAAAAAACTACGATATTTATAGTAATTGCTGCAAAATAAAATACAGAGATGATGTACTTTCAGACGGGATTACACTAGATAATTTCAGTCCACATATGTTTTCTAAAGAAATTGAGAGCTGCGGTATTCCTATTTACAGTTGGAGCGGTTGGTATGACGGTGCTTACCAGCGTGCTGCTGTTAATCGTTATTTAAATATTAAAACTACTGGAAGCCGCCTTATTCTTGGTCCCTGGGATCATGCAGGAAACCATACAGCAGATCCTTTTGTCCAGATTTCAAAAGTCAAAACTTACTTTGATAGTATTGGAGAGATATTACGTTTTTTAAATTTGCACCTTAAAAATGAAAAGAACGGATTAGAGTTAGAGAATCCAGTCCATTATTTTACAGTAGGTGAAAACAAATGGAAAGAAGCCGATACCTGGCCGCCAGAAAAATTTAAATATTCAAAGCTTATTTTAGGACAGGGCACATTGCTTCAGAGAAACCAGAATACTGATGACTTTTCAGTATATAAAAGCAACCAGAATGCAACTTCCGGCGATTCATCCAGGTGGACTTCACAGGTAAATGTTGAAAAAAAACGGATTACTTATGATAAAATTGCGTCACAGGACAGTAATCGTATTTTATTCTGTTCACAGCCTCTGTTAAATGATCTGGAAGTAACCGGTCATCCCGTAATAACACTACAGGTAAGCACTGAATCTCCAGATTTACAAATTTTTACATATCTGGAAGAAATAGAGAATAACGGGAAGGTGAATTATGTTACAGAAGGGGTATTTAGAACCATTCATAGAAAAATGTCCGATAAAAGAAGACTGTATACAACACCTTACCCCTGGCATAGCTTTAAAAAAGAAGACTCTTTGGATTTAGAACCCGGAAAAATAACAGAAATTTCTTTTGACCTTTTGCCTGTTTCTTATCTGTTTAAGACAGGAAATTCAATTAGAGTATCTATAACTACGAGCGATACTGATAATTTTGAGACGTTCCCTGAAAAAAGTACAGAACTTAAAATTTATCATAACGAAGGCTTTACGTCTTGTATAAAACTGCCTGTAAAAACAATACTCGAATTTTGAAGTAAATAACTTTAATCTGTCTTTTTACAATAGTGGTACACGGGGGATTGCTGCGTTTTTGGCCGTTATAGATTCGTTTTAGACTTACTTCGTCAATATTTGCAGTTGAACCTTATAATCGTTTATCTAAAATCAGAATCACTTTTAATGCAGGAACCAATTTAAAAAATGAGGTTAAATATGAAATATTTTATAACTTAGAGCAATGATAAAAACAAGAACTGTAATACGTAAATAAAACTGTAAAAATAACCTTTTTTTGAATACTTAAAGTTTCCAATTACTGTTACTCGGTATAAGTTAAATGTAATTTTAGAATAACAAATAACAGAGGAGTATATTTTGTCTTTTAAAAATCGCTTTTTTTGCGTGAATAAGAAACTACTTGCTACAGCGTTAGCGCTGCCTGTAATGATAACAGCCTGTTCTATTATCTGTCCATTTAAATCAGCACCGTGTGCTCCAACGAAAACATCTAAAGAAGAAACTTCAAAAGCTGTACAGAAGAAAAACTTACCAGATAAGAAGGCTGAAAAGTCCGAAACAAAGACTAAAACAGGACAGGATGAAGTTGTCTACAGTCTTGATTTTTCTCAAAAATCCAAAGAAGATGCCCGAAAATGGCTAACTCAAAAAGGATTTAGTTTTGAATCAGACGCCAAATCCCAAAGTAGTCTTGCACTTAGTTTTGCTAATGAATCTCTTGTGTTACATGCTAAAAAAAAGCTGTTCGGGCTGATTATAAATGGAAACCTTAATCTCAAGGATGCTAAAAAAATCAAAATCACCTGGGCTGTAGAAAATTACCCTAAAGGTGCATCTTATGATAAAGGTGTTAATAATGAAGCTATAATGGTGTATGTATATTTTGGGGACAAAAAGCTGTCAAGTGACAGTATGTTTATTCCTAACAGCCCATATTTTATAGGATTATATCTTGGAGAAATTGATAAAACAAACAGTCCTGTTATAGGAAATCATTTTAAAGAAGGTGGCCGTTTTATATGTTTAGCAAATCCTAAGCCGGGAGAAACTATAGTTTCAGAATTTGATTTGGACAAAGGATTCAAGGAGTGTTTCGGCAATGACAAAACTGTACCATTTGTATCGGGTATAGCTCTTGAGGTTGAAACAAGTAATACAGGACCTTCAAAAAGTTTTATCAAAAAAATAGAAATTATAAATTAAAATAGGAGTATGCAGATTATGTTTCAGAAGAAAAGATTTCTTTTAGCAGTATTAATAATTAGTGGTTTTTTTATTACCAGTTACGTTAGCGCTGATAAACTTGAAAATGTGTTAATGCCTGATGCATATATTATTGGAAGAGTTAATTTGACAAATATCCAGGCATCATCAATTGCAAAGTTAATAAGAAAAGATGATACAGTTTCATCTGAAGTTAAAGTGGACAAAATAAATACTGTATTAAAAAAGTATAATTTATCAGACAAGGATTTTACTAGTTTTGTAGTTGGCATTAAACTGAATATTAAAGGTTTTAAAAATATCAACGATGCATTACTCAATGATGGTAGTAAAGAGTTTGTATTTGGTGTTCAATCATCAAAACCAGTTACACTTAAACAGTTAAAAAACATCGTTATTGATTCATCAAACCAGGATAAAGAAATCAATGTCAATGTTCAAACTATCAAAAAAGACGGTATAGATTTACTACTGATAAAAAATAAAGAAAAAGGAACAACTCAACCAATAGCACTTGCTGCACTGGAGAGTGAAAAAATTATAATCGGAGGAATCCCTGAAGCAGTAGTCGATTCAGTAAAAAGATTTAAATCCGGCAAGAATGTCGTTTTTGAAACAGAACTGACCAAATTAAAGTCAGAAGTATCAAAAAATGCTGATTTCTATCTTGTTGGCTATATACCGGAAGCTATCAGAGATAAAGTTGGACTAACACGAGAAGCTAAACCAGTCGAAAAAGGAAAAAAGGAAGTAGTTAGTGTTGAAATTTTTAAAGATATTTCAGCTTTGTCTATACAGGCAGATTTTACTAAAAAACTGAATGTAAATATTTTTGCATACTTTATTACTAGAAATTCTGCTGAAGATGCTCAAAAACTGATTAATCAATTCTTACCTATGTTAAAGTTCATAGCAATGGGTTCGACACAGGGTGTAGAACTGCCTGTATTAGATTCGATAGACTGTAAAATATCCAAAACTAAACCTGAATTAAAAATACATCTTGCTGTTAATGAACAGGATGTAAAAGGCGTACAGAAGATTATAAATAAAAAACAAATACCGGATGTTAAGACTAACAACATTTACACACAGATACAGGATTGATAAATATTCATAAAGTAAAAAGACACTCTGTGTCGTTTCAGGAGAGCGCCGATCTTTATCGACAATGACAAAGATAACGACATTGAAGAACTGGTTTCTTTTTGAGCCTGAATATATAGCGTAAAGCAATTATTTGTTTTACGCTATATTTATTTCAAACTTACTCCATAAGTCGTTTATTTAGAGAAAAAACATAAATTATAGTAAAAATATGACTTAATCAGTATTTTTTTACAGTTTTTTCTATTTTAACCGTTTACAAACTCTTACATATTTAATATAATTTAAAATGATTCCATGAATACAGCTTAGAGAATGTATTTTAAAATACATCTTTTGCTATAGCAGTTGTTTATCTTAACAATTTTAAATTAATAATTTAAAAAATGGAGATTTTTTATGTTTAAGTCAGTGCCTAAACCTATAGCTTACGATGAGTTTATTACCTACCTTGATAAGCTGTTTAATCTTTCACTTGGAGACATTAAAGTAATTATTACCGATTTTCATGCAGAAATGCAAAAAGGACTCTCAGGCTATGATAGTTCGTTAAAAATGATTCCATCATTTGTTGATAGGCCCAAAGGGAAAGAAAAAGGAAAGTTTATAGCCCTTGATTTAGGTGGTACTAATTTTAGAGTTCTTGCAGTTAAGCTTGATGGAAAAGGTAATTCTGAGATTTTAGCTGTCAGTAAATTTGCTATCAAGAAAAAAGACATGCAGGGAAACGCTGTTCAGCTTTTTGACTTTATAGCTGCATGTATAGAAGAATTTATTATCGAAAACAAGTTAGACGTCTCACAGACTTATGATCTGGCCTTTACATTTTCTTTTCCGGTTGAACAAACCAATATTGCTGCAGGCAAACTTATTGTATGGACAAAAGGATTTACCGCTAAAGGTGTTCAAGGCGAAGATGTTATTATTCTCTTAAATGAAGCATTAAAGAGAAAAAACATTAAATGTATAAAAGTA
>CAZGAI010000296.1:0-5368 GCA_964523175.1 uncultured Victivallales bacterium
TGCACATTACGCGATACTATCATTAAAACTTCCTGGATACCGCTTGCAGGACCAAGATTTTTAGGATTAATTACAAATGTAAGTGCTACTGTACCAATAATATATCCGGCTGTCACACATATCGCGGACACAATAATAGCTTTAGGGTAGTCAACAGAAGGATTTTTCATTCTGCTGGCAAACGGTGAAGTTAACTCAACACCGGCCATGGCAAGGGCCATTGTCGAGATAAACATTATATTTGACCTGGTAAAATGAGGAATCCAGGCAGATGGAGAATAATCGGTCTGAATTGGATTACCGAATATAAATACTGAAACAAGTGATAGAACAACAATCGCGATTATTGGTATTGTTACACCGAATAATCCTCCGAGAGATGCAAATTTTGCGGCTATTTTATAACCTTTTAAAACGATAAACGTGATAGCCCAATATACTATTAACACAAACCAGATTACAAATTCTGTATTGTTTTGAAGTTGCGGTTTATTTAAAGCATAAGCAATTGCAATCGCCACAAAAGTTAGTACTGCAGGAAAATAGAAGTAAAAACTGACATAGTACATCCATGACGCGTAAAATGCGGATTTTTCCCCAAGCCCTTTTCTTATCCAGTCAATCATACCACCTTTGCTATCTGGAAATATTGACGAAAATTCTGCACATATTAGCGCCATTGGAACAAAGAAAATAACAGCGGCAATAATCCATAGTAAAATTGCACCGGCCCCGTATGCACCAGCAGTAGCAAACCATCTTACTCCCAATAAAGCTGCAATATTCATAAATACAATACTGTTGATACTTACGAATTTTTTTCCTGAAGATGCATTATTACTCATAGTCAATTTCTTTCTCTTTTAATATAAAACATGAAAGGATGAACAATAAAATCATTTTAAGGTATTTTTGGAACAGCGTCAAGCATATTTACAAAACTTTATTAGATAAGAAGAAGAAACTATCGTTTTAGACTATGACTATGACTATGCACTTGGCAATTTTAAATTTAATTTTACTTTAATAGAAGCTCTCTTTTAATATCTGATGCTTCATTGTGTAAAGTCACAATTTCATTTTTTAGAATTTTTAGGATCAAGGGCATCACGTAAGCCGTCACCTAGAAAATTCAGGGTAAAAAGAGTAATAGAAAAAATAGCTCCTGGAAAAAACAGCAACCATGGATATTCTTCCATAACCAAGGCCCCGTCTCTGATCAGAAGCCCCCAGGAGCTCATCGGCGGCTGCACGCCCAATCCCAGAAAACTCAAAAAAGCTTCAAGCATCATTACTCGTGGCACTGTCAATGTAGCATAAACAATTACAACACCTAATACATTCGGAATAATGTGTCTTAATATTATTTTTCTTTTTGACAGTCCCATAGCTTTGGCTGCATCAATAAATTCATGTTTTTTCAGAGAAAGGACTTCACCTCTCACAATTCTTGCCATAGTAAGCCATTCTATCGCTCCGATTGCTACAAAAATCAGAATAAGGTTACGTCCAAGCCATACCATAAGAATAATAACCAGGATTGTAAAAGGCAAAGCGTACATTATATCAACAAATCTCATCATTACAGCGTCAGTTTTCCCTCCTGAATAACCCGATACAGCACCATACAAAACCCCAATAGTTAAAGAAACAATGGTAGCGCATATACCGACAGCCAGAGAAACTCTCCCCCCGTACATAATTCTAACAAGTATATCTCTACCCAAAGTGTCTGTGCCGCATAAATGCTCCCAGCATGGAGGAGAAGCACCAAGAGCTAAATTCTGATGTTCATAGGAATACTGTAGAAAAAGAGGACCACATACCGCAAAAAAGAATAGTAATGCTAGAAAGACCAAACTCCCCATGGCCAACTTGTTGCTTTTCAATCTACACCAGGCGTCATACCATAGAGAATGCCCGGCCTCGAAGGCTTCATCGTCGCTAATACAGGTTTTAAATTTTTTAATTTTTAACATAATTAATATTATTTAGTGATCTGGAGATTTAGAGATTGGGTGATTTTAAAACTCAATCTTAAACCTTTTAATCTTTTAATCTTTAAATGACCTTCTTGGATCAAGCCATATCTGTAATATATCAACCAGTACATTCAGTATAACAATCAGTATCGCATAGAAAAATACAGTTCCGACAATCATCGTATAATCTCTATCAAAAGCGGCTTGTACAAAAATTCTTCCAAGACCCGGTATCTGAAAAATAGTTTCAACAACAAATGATCCGGTAATTACACCCGCAATCGCCGGCCCTATGTATGAAATCACTGACATAAGTCCCCCACGTAATGCGTGTTTGATTATCACCCACTTCTCGCTTATACCTTTTGCTCTAGCAGTGCGGATAAAATCATGAGTTAATATTTCCAGCATCCCTCCCCTGCTTAAACGGGCTATATTGGCTGCGTAAATGGCACCTAATGTTATTGTCGGGAGGATACAGTCACCAAAGGTGTTCCATCCGGCAACATTAAGCCATTCAAGTTTAATTGCAAAGAACCAGATAAGCACAGGTCCAAGAACAAACGCAGGTACACAAATGCCTATCATCACAAATGACATGGAAACATAATCTCTTAAGCTGTTAGGCTTGATAGCTGCAGTTACACCTGCAAATACCCCGATAATAACAGCGAACAGCATCGCCAACAGGCCAAGTTCCAGTGAAACCGGAAATGTTTGAGCTATAATATCGTTAACACTTCTGTTTGAATATTTATACGAAGGCCCAAGATTACCTTTAAGCAGGCTTATCATATAATCTGAATACTGCAGAAGTACAGGCTTATCTAGTCCATAGTGTTTATTGATATTGGACATTATTTCCGGAGAAACATTTTATCAGTACTGAAAGGGCCGCCGGGTGCAAGCCTAATCATAAAAAAAGTAAGCGTAGCTACAATAAACAGTACCGGAACCGCCTGTAAAATTCTTTTAAAAATAAATGTAAACATCAAGGTAAACCTTGTTTTTTCTTTTTAACTTTAATGCATTCCATTATTCGATTTATTTTGGAAACTTTATTAGTTATTTTTTGGAAACTTTGGGTAACTTAGAATTTAGAATCAGTAAACACTTTATTTCAAACCCAGCAGAAAGACACAACTAAAGTTGTGAACTCTAACATTACGAAACAATATTAAAAAGTAGAGTCAGAGTTCAATGCTTCCGTCGTCGCATACGCTTGACTATGCCGAGACACTGTTAGCATTGCTTTTCGCGTCGTCAAACTACAGGAATCTCTAAGTTATTCAGAAATCAGCGATACTCCTTTAAGTGGATGATGATCCAGGATATTAGGATACCACCCTTTAACTTCCGGCTTTTTCAAAAACAATGATGTGTAATAAAAAAGAGGTATAATCGGAGCCTGGTTTATCAGTATATCTTCGGCTTCTTTAAATAATTCATAGCGTTCCTTATTATCTACGGTAGTCGAAGCTTTCTTCATTAGCTTATCGTACTGTTTATTTGACCATCCGGCCCTATTGTTACCACCATCTGTAATCCATATGTCAAGAAAAGTGTTAGGATCGGCATAATCCCCAATCCAGCTGCAGCCTGCAATAGTGTAATTTTTGGTTCTGAATGTGTCCAAATAAACTTTCCAGTCTTTATTTATCAGTTCTACTTTTACATTCAGGTTTTTCCTCCACATCTCCTGTATTGCCTCTGCTATTTTACGATTTCTATTACTCGAATTATACATTATTTTAAATGCAGGCAGGCCTTTTCCATCTTGATAACCGGCATCAGATAACAGTTTACGCGCAATCTCAACATTTTCTTTAATTGTCACATCAGCTGTATACCCGGCTGTATCTGGAGGAGTAAAACTATATGCCGGAAGTTTTCCGCCTTTGACAACATATCTTGTCAGACTCTCTCGGTTTATTGCCAAAGAAAGTGCCCTTCTCACTTTAGTGCTATTTAGAGGTTTTTTCTTAACATTAATCACATAGTAATATGTACCCAGATAAGGTGCTACACTTATTATATCAGGGTTATTTTTCTGATATTTTTCTATTTTACTGGTTGGCACAGTATAAGTAACATGCAGCAATCCTCCTCTGAAAGATCGTTCTTCAGCCTGATTGTCTGAGATAGGAAAAAAGTCTACTTCATTAAGTTTAACATTTTCTGCATCCCAGTATTTATCATTTTTCACCACCTTAATTACATTGTTTATTTCCCAGGATTTGAGTTTAAAGGGACCATTACCGATATAGTTTGCGGGGAGCGTCCACTTTGAACCTCTTTGATTCATTTTTCCAAATTTTTCTATTACTTTTTTATTAACGGGAAACCAGGCCATATTAGTTAACAGTGAGAGAAAATAAGGTGCAGGTTTTTCCAATGAAATAATAAGGGTGTACTTATTTAATGCCTTAACACCTACTTCACTAAAATCTTTAATTATTCCTTTATTAAATGCTTCAGCGTTTTTCATACAATATAACATATAAGCATTCTGAGCACCAAGCGCAGGAGTAAGAATGCGTTTGAATGAAAAAACAAAGTCTTCAGCAGTGACTGGGTCGCCATTAGACCATTTAGCATTTTTCCTCAAATCAAAAGTATATACAAGGCCGTTATCACTCACTTTCCAGCTTTTAGCAACACCGGGTTCGGGTTTAAGCGTTTTAGGATTTTCAGTAACAAGCCCCTCCATCAATGCAGATATTATTCTCTGTTCAGATACGCCTGTTACAGTGTGCGGGTCAAGATCCTGTGGTTCCTGTCCATTTCCAAGATATAAAATTCCTTTTTTATTGCCAATCTCAACATTGCTCTCTTTTTTAGTACAACTGGAAAACAAAAGCAGACCTGCAAAAATAAGAACAGTTATATTAATATTAAATTTAAAAAAATACCTTAACAAGGATGAATAGCGAGAAATTGATTTATTTAAGTTTTTTACCATTCGGACAGGCCTTAATTTTTTAGTCATAAATTGTTCTCGCAAATATATAGTCGTTGTTTACAAAATCCACATGCAGAATTAGTATAACATTTCTATTTACACTTTTCTGCAGTTATAATAAAAAATCTGTATAATAATTTAAGGTTCTAATATAAATTATTAGCCTTAAAAATAACTTCTCTGAACCAGACAAATAGGATGGTAAGATTGAAGGAACCATATTTGTTACTCAAAGGAAAAATAATAGTATTTACTGCTATTTTATCAGTAATTTGTATTAATACCAGCCTATTTGCTGCAATAGATCCCCAAATTAAATTTACAGGTGTAGATCTAAAACCAGGGACTACTTACATGTACAAGAAAAATCCACTCGAAAATAACAGTAAATATAAAAATGCAAATTATAAACAAAAATTCACAT
>CAZGAI010000297.1:0-5366 GCA_964523175.1 uncultured Victivallales bacterium
TTATAAGAAAGTAGCCATTGCTTTCTTCCTACTCATTGCAGCCCTAGGTTACACCATTCTTTCCTGGTATGGAATCCCATACAGTAATGAACTATTTATTGGCTTACTGTTAATGGTAGGTGGAAATTGTCTCTTTCTTGTGTATGGATTCGGTGGCTATGTTTTACAATATTATGATTTAAAGAAACACCTTTACAAAAATTATGGTATTATGCTTGGGCTCTCAATCATCATGAATTTAGTTTTGATACCCTATTTAGGCGTATTGGGAGCAAGCATCGCTTTCTTCTTGCCAATGCTGGTAATGGTAAAACTACAATCACATACCATTTTTAAAAATTTACAACTGAAGCTTTAGGCCATATCTGGCGTAAACAGGGTCTTTGCCAAAAAATCTTAAAAATTAACTCTCTTTGATAAATACTAGGAAATTTGGCATTGTTCATTCGAAGATAACAGTGCCAAATTTTCGGACAGTAACAGAGAATGGTAGAGCTAGACATTTTTTGAGCAATGACCCGTTTGAGGTTCTTTTGACTACAGGAACTGACGGTTCAAACGTATTTCGCATCATCGCAGACAATGGGCCTTTGGGTAAGGAAATCAGGTTTTTGTCTGCATTGCTTGTTGGGCTTTATGGGATGCCAGGACGTCAATGTTCAGCCGGTAACGACTACATTTTCGTGGATAACTGGGGAGATGTTTATCGTTGCTTCTGCTATGCGAATACAAAAAAAAATAAATTGGGCTCAATATTTGAGCCTGGATTTGTTCCGCAGCTAAGAGAGGAAGCATACGCACCGTGCCATTATCGATAAACATTTCATCAGAAAGAAGAATATGGAAACTTGAAAATTCTTAGAGAGCATAGAGACCTAAAGCAAACATACCTCAATTGTTTTTGCGGGGAAGACCTGACGGTTGAACCACAACAACTTTTTGCTGCTAGAATGGCTCTGATCGAATTAGCAAGATATTCGCTCGAACACGACCGTCCTGGTTTATTTTCCCCGTCAGACGAAGATTATTGAACACAGGTTTATTCTTAGAAACCTTTTGCTGTAGAAGGAAAGCAATATAATTTAACAATTGAAAAAAAATGTTATGAAAGAGGAGCAAAACAGTTTAGAAAACAAGGGTCAAACCTTAGCTTTTGTGTTTTAATATAACTTAGGAATAAAATTCCTTTTGGCAAACTCCATAACTCTTTGAGGAGGATAACCTTTTCTAATTATTTGACCAAGCAATGTAAAATAGGGTTTAGAATGTCTATAAAAATCTTTATATCCATCACAGAGATAATTATGCGGGTAGGATGTACTTGAGGTATCTATAAAGCGATGCTTTATACATCCGCCATTGCATAAAGACAGGAATTCACACTTTTTACATTTAACAGGAAGATTTATATTTTTGGAACACCCAAATTCTATTTGTTTTTTAGATAAGACTATTTTATCAAGGCTGTCATTAAGAATATTGCCGAGACGATATTCAGGGTACATAAAATGATCACATGAATAAATATCACCGTTATGCTCTAGTATCAGCGCATCACCACAGACTTTTCTGTGTTGGCATGCAGTAGGCTCCATACCCATAAATCCACATAAGGCCCACTCAAAATTCATTATAAAAACAGAACCTACATCATTTCTTATCCATTCGTCAAAAATTACTGAAAGGAAGTTGCCGTATTCAGTAGGTTTAACACTCCATGAAGTTAAGTTTTGATTACTTGTTCTCTTTAGTTTTGGCGGTGCAGAAAGAGATAAACCTAGCTTTTTATCCTGTTCATCAGGCTGGCGTTCAACAATAGGAATAAACTGAATAAATCTGACACCGTTGTTTTTTAGAAAACGATAGACTTCAAGGGGATGTTTCGAGCTTACATTATTTACACAGCTTAATACATTAAACTCAACTTTAGATTGTTGCATTAATTTCAGTGAAGACAGAATCTTATTATAGGTTCCCAATCCTTTTATATCTTTCCGATAATAATCATTAATGTTTTCGGGACCGTCAAGACTTAAACCTACTAAAAAACCATATTGATGAAAAAAGTCACACCAGTCTTTGTTCAATAGAGTTCCATTAGTCTGAAAGGAATTAAGAATCCTTCTTCCCTCAGAATACTTTTCCTGCAGCTTAATAGCTTTTTTATAAAAATCAAGTCCAGAAAGTGCGGGTTCACCCCCCTGCCAGGCATATGTCAATTCTGGTATTCTGTTATATTCGGCTATCTTTCGGATGTATGCCTCAAGTACCTCATCACTCATGCGGTATTGTTTTTTATTTTTTAAAATAGAATGTTTTTCCAGGTAAAAACAATACTCACAATTAAGGTTGCATGAAGGGCCTGAAGGTTTGGCCATTAAATGTATAGGTTTCTGCATTGACTTTTTCCGTTAGATCATTTAGAGGTTTTAATTTCAAAGTCAGTGTGGTTATTTCATAGAAAGACTGATACGTTTCCGTTTGGTATCCACATCCAGTACAGTTACTGTTACCTTCTGCTGTACTTTAACAATATCTGAAGGATCTTTTACAAAATAATCTGCCAGTTCACTTATATGGACAAGACCATCCTGATGAACACCAACATCTACAAAAGCACCAAATTTAGTAACATTAGTTACAATGCCGGGCAATTTCATACCTTTTGCCAAATCATCAATAGAGTTAATACCTTCTGCAAATGAAAAAGCCTCAAACTTTTCCCTCGGATCACGTCCAGGTTTAGATAATTCATTTACAATATCTTTAAGTGTCGGTAAGCCGATTTTATCAGTTATATAATCATTCAGTACTATACTGTTCTGCAATTCCATACTTTTCATTAACTCAATGACACTGCAATTGTTGTTCTTAGCCATTTCTTTAACTACAAAGTAGCTTTCCGGATGTACAGCCGAACTGTCAAGTGGATTTTTGGCACCGTTAATTCTAAGAAAACCTGCAGCCTGTTGAAATGCATTTGCTCCAAGACGTTTTACTTTTTTAAGTTCGCTCCTGGACTTAAACGGGCCGTTCACCATTCTGTAATCGATAATATTTTTAGCAAGAACAGGTCCGATACCCGAAACAAAAGTCAATAACTCACAGCTTGCGGTATTCAACTCAACACCGACTGCGTTAACACAGCTTTCCACAATTATGTTTAATCCATCTTTTAACTTTGCCTGATCGACATCATGCTGATACTGCCCTACCCCGATAGATTTCGGATCTATTTTAACAAGTTCTGCAAGGGGATCCATCAGCCTGCGCCCTATAGAAACAGCTCCACGTACAGTTATATCATGATTTGGAAACTCATCTCTGGCAGCTTTTGAAGCAGAATAAATCGATGCACCCGATTCATTCACCATTACTATAGTTATATTTCCTGACAGGTTCAGAGAACGTACGAATGTTTCGGTCTCACGCCCGGCAGTGCCATTTCCAACAGCAATCGCTTCAATATTATATTTAGAACAAAAACTTTTAATTCTATGACCAGCTTCCAAAGCTTTAGCATTACTACTGGCGACAGGAAAGATAGTTTCATTGTGAAGCAAATCTCCAGAGGAATTAAGACATACAAGTTTTACACCGGTTCTGAACCCAGGGTCCAGTCCCATTATGTTCTTTCTGCCTAAAGGAGCCTGCATCAGCAGTTCTCTTAAATTAGAAGAGAAGATTTCAATGGCTTCAGTATCCGCTGCCTCTTTTGCTTCTTTTGTTATCTCGTTCTCAATTGAAGGCATAAGGAGACGTTTGTACGAATCTATCAGAGCTTCTGCAATAATATCAGAAGACCTGGATCTATTTATTAAAAAAAGTTTTTCTAAAATACAGATAGCATCTTCCTCAGAGGGACGAATTTTAACAGATAGAACGCCTTCATTATTTCCTCTAAAAATAGCTAAAACACGGTGTCCTGGTATTCTGCTTATCTCTTCGTCCCAATCGAAATAATCCTTAAATTTAATTCCAACCTCTTTTTTATCTTTAACTACCTTTGAATAAATAATTCCCTTACCTGTAAATAATTTACGGATTCTTTTTCTGGCTTCCGCATTTTCAGCAATCCATTCAGCGATAATATCTTTAGCTCCGTCTAAAGCATCATCTACATTTAAAACACCTTTGTCCTTATCTAAATAATTACCTGCTTCTATCTCAGGAGATAGGTTATCGTGCTGTTTAAAAATAATTTCCGCCAACGGTTCCAGCCCTTTTTCTTTTGCCATTACCGCGCGAGTTCTTCTTTTGGGCCGATAGGGAAGATATATATCTTCAAGCAGTATTAAACTTTCTGCCGTAATGATTTTCTGTTCAAGTTCAGCTGTCAAAAGTTCCCGTTCAATCAACGATTTAAGAATAGACTCCTTACGACTGTCAAGTTCCTTTATCTGCTCATTGCGTATTTTAATATTTAATATCACTGTTTCATCAAGTGAACCTGTAGCTTCTTTTCTATATCTTGCGATAAAAGGAACAGTCGCACCGTCATCAAACAGTTTAAGCACAGCCTCAACCTGCTGTTGTTTTATCTTCAACTCATTAGCGATAAGCTTAATGTTTTGTGAATTATCTGTAGTCATTCAATTTATACCTTGTCTTAGGGTAATATTTTTACTGGAATAAAAATTATGTTAATTAAGTACATATTAGTAAACAGTGCATTAATGTTTAACCGGATACCCCACTGGTTGAATCAGCATTACTTTCTGCTTCTTATCTAATTTTAAGAGTTTTGATACTGCATCTCTTTTAACCCATCCAACAGCAACAGTTGCCAGATTCTCCGAAGCGCAGTAAAGATAAATATTCTGACTGACATAACCGGTATTTGCAGCTGAATAAAACATTCTTTCATCCTTGTTTATCCTGGCCATACTGGATAAATCTGCCACATAAATCAATACAATTGGTGCTACATGTAAAAAGTCCTGATACCCTATCTCTTTTCGTATATCTTTCTTTAAAAAAGGGCTTAGTAGTAATTTTTCTGAGTCATACCTGTATACCCCGTTTTTATTAGCCACATAGATGGCAATATTCTGCGCATTAACTGCGGTAGGCGCTGTATGTTTTCCATCTTTTCTATTAATACCAAAACCGGCCCACAATAAATTTGACAGTATTGTATCAGATAATTCTTTAGAAGAAAAATCCCTTGAAGACTTTCTATCCTGCAAGGCCTGCATTAATAATTTACCCGCTTTCAATTCAGGTTTTGATAGTTTAATTACATCAAACTTGTTCTGTTCCAAGGCAATACTAGTAAAATTAAGTACAAATAGAAAAAATAGGCTAGAGACTACAAAAAATAAGCCACGTTCAACTTTCATCATAAAACTCCTTAAATTATTTAA
>CAZGAI010000298.1:0-5333 GCA_964523175.1 uncultured Victivallales bacterium
GTAACTTTATAGATTTACTTTTAAAATTAACTTCTATTTTATCTGTTGCAAGAAAATTATTTTCTTTATCTTTATATACAACGATATAATCATAATTATTACCACGTAATTTTCCCCGAAGTAAATCAATTATAGTAGTTTTACCTGAACCATTTTTCCCACAAATAATTTTCAAATTCACATTATATTTGTCGAAAAGTCCAAGGTGGTTTTGATTTTTTATAATTTTTAAAATAGGTGGTTTTGAAGGTTCTTTTTGATAAGTAAATGAGAGTTCATACTTTGCATTAAGATTAATTAATGCATTATTAATATTCCTACATTTTTTTATATATAAGCACATTAACTCCAAAGAAGAAACATCAATACCATTTTCAGAAACATACCAACTCATTTTTTTACCTTTTCATGTGCTAAAACTGATTTTTTAATTCCATCCTTTAATACTTCTAAAAAGGTTCTATTTCTGCTTTCTGCATCATTAATAAATGTATCATAAGAAAGAATATACATATCTGCTAATACTTTTGTATCTTCATTATCTACTATAATTGGCTGATATTTATAAAACATTTGACCATGAGAAAATAACTCTTTAAAATCGTCTTCCAGTAAAGAACGGCGGAATTCCTGATCTATTTCAGTAATACCATAAAACCATATCCGCTCAATTTTTCCAGGGTAGTATTTTAATAATTTCCTTGCCCTTTGTTTTAACTGGCTAAATACTTCTTCATTTTGAGCGAGTTTTATGCCTTTTTTCTTTAATTCAACAACAATAACATCAACAAATTCTGAAGTTTCAGGGTCTTTGGAGAATACTATTGTAATGTCAGGTCTTTTGCAGTCGCTTTTTACATCTTCTTCCAAAGTAATAGCCTTTATTACTTCGGACATATCTCTTTCACTCAATACGGCATTGTATGACATATATTTGTCATCAAGCAGCCAAACATTATTTCTGTATAAATCATCAGGAGCATTGTCTTTTATAAATTTTTCGTATTGAGGAACAATTAAATTATGAATATCAGATTCTGAATTATTAATGTCAATATCTTTGAGTTTATTAATTATTATTGTTCTATAAAGAATATATTCAGCTAACAAGCGGGATGATATATCTAAAGCTTTTTCATATTTATTATCATCTAAGGTACCACATTCAAGTATTTCTTTTTGAGCTTTGAAAAACTTTTTTTGAGCATCTTCTAAAGCATTTTCTTTATTAATTATACCAACTGTTCTTTCAAAATATCCTAAAAGGTGTGGATATCTATTTTCTAAATATTTCTTTGTAGCATCATTTTTCTTTTTTATTTCAGGTATTTTGCTTTCAAGTATCTCTGATATTTTATCCTTTAATGCATTTAATAAATTTTTTTCATCTTCCTGATTTTTAAGTTTAAGATTTTGTCTGGAATCATCCACCTGTCCTGAAAATTCTTCAGAATTAAAAATAAAGAAAACTTCATATCTTTCCGGAATTTTATCTTCAAGTTTTAAGTTAATATTAACAGTTCTATTGTCTACGCAAAATAATGATACAGGTTTGTTTTTAGACCAGTTTTCTTTAACTCTATAATAAACTTTTATTTGTTTTTGAATTAGTAATTCAGGTACTTCGATTGAATCTGTTTCGAATTCAGGAAGGTCATCTATTGTAATCTGTTCTTCATCGGAATAAAAATCTTTGTCTTTGTTTTGAACTTCAACGTCAAGTTTAATTTTTATATTTAGCTGTTGACCTTTTTCTTTTTTTTCATAAAGGAGAGGAAAAAAATGATTGAGTAAAAGCTGTTTTATACTTTCTGGTTTTAGATCGTCATAAGAACTAATTTTTTGACCTATGAAATTCTTAAAAACCAGCGTTGTTTCATTTGAATGATCTTCTGTTAATTTTTCAAATTTATTTTTTCCTTTAAAATCCGAATTAAATGTAAATTCTCTTTTAGAGTTATCATAATAGCTTAAAATTTTAACTGCTTCAAAATAATTTATAAAGACAAGCCTGCCAAGCCCCTTGTGTTCTTTATCTTCGGGCATTAATAGTTCTTTAAAACGATAAAACCTACTATCAATAAATCCTTTACCATTATCAACAATTTTGATTGAAAGACTTGCAGGGTCTGTAAAAGATTTAATGTTGATATCTATTTGAATATTATTAGCCCCGGCATCAAGAGAATTTGCAATTGCTTCACAGTATATCATTGTAAAAGTAGGATGAGGAAAGAAACGGGAAATTGCATTTTTTGTATTAATATCCATTAATTAGCTCCTTCTACAATTTTAATTTCTTCTTCTGTTAACCCGTAAAGTTCATAAACCGTTTGGTCGATTTGGTATTCTAATTCAGTTGTATCTGCATCTGGGTTTGCTTTTTTGATGTTTATGATTTGGGTGACTCTAGATTCGATCATTTCACTTTCTCTTTCAACAATAGGGAAGTCTTTGAAGAAAATATAACTAGGTTCATAGAAATTGCCACGTAGCATTGGTAGAGTCGATTTAAATAAAAAATGATTTAAAGAACTGTTCAATATTCCCAAGAATGTAAGATTGAATTTTGTAATGATGAAACATTTCTGATTCGCATAAAAAGAGTTCGTGTCCAACAAGAATTCAGGTTTCTTAAGTATATTAGGGTAAATGATTTTCTTCTTTTCGAATTCTTCGTAATAGTCGCAAGCTCTTAACTCCCACCAGTATTGTCCCTGATCGCACCTTGCTTTTCCTTTCTTTTCATGTGGTAAAAGAAACTCACAAATAGAAGGGTATTTTTCATTTAATTTTTTCCAAGCATGAGCTTCATCCAAATTGCCAAACCAATATTTTGTATCTCCGCTTTTAATAAGGATTAAGTACTTTTCACCAATCGGTTGTTGATACCTTTTGATATCTCTGCCTGCTAAAAATGGTTTGATGATTTCTGCACTTTTAGCATCTTCAGCTATAAGCTTGTTTTTAGTTTCTTCATCAATAACAAAGGCCTTATTTAGTCCAGTTATTATTCCTCGAAATATTTTTCCTTCAACATACTCTTCCAATGGTTTGCCTTTTGACCGAAGTTTAGAAAGCAGATTCTGTACTTTTGAATCGGAAAGAGTCCAGCCTGCCTCAGGCAATTCTGAAACAATAACCTTTAATTTATTTTCAGAGATGTAGTTATTCAGTCCTTCATCAAATTGAAGTGTTTCGATATTTACAGCCTGAAAAGTGTCCTGAGGTTTGGTTTTACTCAGAGACAAAATACATGGATATGTTGTTGCTTCTTCAAAAACTGGTAAGTCTCCAAAATCTATTATTGAATGAATTCTATTTTCTTTTATATAGTTTCTCAAAGCTTTTCCATAACCTGCCCTCATCCATTTATTTGGAATGATAAAGGTAAATTCACCATTTTGTTTCAAGTTGCCCATCCCTAATTCAACGAAGTAAACAAACAAATCAGCTGTTCCAGCATATGTTTTGAATTTGCTTTGAAAATTACCTTTGAATTCTTTTAATTCCTCCTGCCTTATATATGGTGGATTACCTATTATTACATCAAATCCTATGAATTCGCCATCATCATTAAGGACTTCGGGGAATTCAAAGCGCCATTCAAAGGCATTTTTATAGATTCTATTGTTTTTGATTTCAGCTCGCCGTTTCTCAATTTTTTCAATTTTAGGAAGCAACTCCCTAATTTTTTTAAATCTTTCTTTTTTTTCTTTCTCAGTTTCGATATTGAAATGAGGATATTGTAATTCGGATAACTGTTTGTGATATTTTTTTAAATCTTTATGATTTTTGTCATTAATAATGATATCAGTTTCAAAATCCGATTTAATGGTTTCAATTATTTCTTCATGAGCTTTTTTCTCTTCTTTGCTTTTAGCGTTTCTGTACATCATTACGGCATCCCGATAACCGCTAATATTCCATTTGCTTTTTCTTAATGCTTTCTTAATGTCAGCATCAAGAGGATAACGACTTATAAGAGAGTTACCGCATTTGATATTGATATCGATATTGGGGAGAGTTTCGAGTTCTCTTGGTTCGGAGTCTGTTTTGTAATAAGTATTTTTCAGAAGTTCAATCCAAAGACGTAGGCGACAGATTTTTACAGAATTATGGTTTATGTCAACTCCAAATAAACAGTTTTCTATAAGTGTTTCTTTCTCGTGAAAAAGTGTTTCCTGAATACGCTGACTTTCTTGATTTTGAAAATTATATTCAAAAAGTTCTCCATCTTCATCTGTAACAATCAATTCATCGTTAACTACTTCAATATGATAATTTTTCAGCCTTTTTCCGTTATGATCACATAAAATATCCAGATAATTCTTTATAGCTAATATTTCATTAAGTGCGGAAACTAAAAAATGCCCTGATCCCACTGCTGGATCGCATATCCTGATACTGTTAATAATTTCGTTTGCTTCTTTCTTATCTTCTATTTTATTATAAAGTTCATCAATAGAAGTACAGTTCCAGTTTTTTATGTCATTAAATTTCTGAACAATTGCTCTTCTAATTGTTTCACTGCACATATACATTGTGATGAAACCAGGTGTAAAAAAGGAACCGTCTTTGTATCCATTGATTTTTTCAAAAATCAGTCCAAGAACAGAAGCATTTATTAATGTTTTGCCTTCTTCCTGGATATCTTCTGATCCTTCACTGCTGAAGTCGTATGCATCCAGAAATTTAAATAGATATTCAATAGCATTAAGTTCTCCAGTTAACTTTTTACCCGTGGAGTTTTTTAGTACAGTATCAGAAGATATTGGAAGTTTTCTATCATCTCTTAAATTGCTAATGGATATTGTTGCATGTTCAAGATTAGTCAACTCAAAAAGAGAGCTATTTAAATATGGAACATGTTTAAAAGTTGTAATCGCTTCTCCATCTCTATCTGAATATTTTCGTGCCAAAACACTAAGAAAAAGAAATTCTAGGTCATCATAATTTTTAATTTTTTTAATATTTAGGAAAGCATATTCCTTGCTTGCTTTATGATATTTTAACAGTTGTGCTTCCAGTAGCTTAAGAAAAAGAATTCTATTTATCCATGTAATTACCAGTTCTAAGCCAACATTCAAAAGTCTTTCATTTTTGTCATCACCAAAATGTCTTGGATTGTTTAATCTTGGAATTTTATCTTTAGTCTCAAGTTGAGTTATAGTGTTCTCTAATAACGAGCCGTCATCATGGCTTTCTTTTCTTTTAATTAGTTTTTTATTTTTAATTTTCTTCTCTTCAAGGCCAATTATATGAAGTAGTTCATTGTAGAATTTTTTGTCCAGTGTATTACTATCATTTAGCAATGGTAATTTAAGTAGATT
>CAZGAI010000299.1:0-5321 GCA_964523175.1 uncultured Victivallales bacterium
TAACTTCAATAATTCTTTGTTTTGTACCTGGACCTGATAATATTTTTGTATTAACACAATCAGCACTTCATGGGAGGGTTTCAGGTATATATGTAACATTGGGGTTGTGCACTGGTTTGGTTATTTACAGTATTGCTGTAGCATTTGGTGTTGCAATAATTTTTAGGACTTCTACATTTGCCTTCAATTCTTTAAAAGTAATTGGTGCATGTTACCTTGCTTACCTATCATGGCAGGCGTTCAGGGCAAAGCCTAAAGAACTCAATGATAAAACTAAAGGTGTCAGCCAGAAAAAACTGTATTTCAGAGGGGTTATAATGAATCTGACAAATCCTAAAGTATGTGTCTTTTTCCTCGCCTTTCTGCCACAGTTTGCCTCACCTTCAAAAGGTCCGATTTGGCTTCAGATATTATTTTTTGGTGGAGTGTTTATTCTTTGTACAGTTTTTGTTTTTTGTTTTATTGCTATTTTGGCCGGAACGCTTGGAACGTGGTTAAATCGCTCACAGCGAGTTCAGTTGATCTTAAATAAGATTGCAGGAACGGTTTTTGTTATATTGGCTATAACATTATTAATGACGGAAATTTAAAAAACTCTTACTTAATTCGAGAAATTGGTGTAATTCGTGGCTAATTTTCTTAGCCCAAAATTATAGGGCAGGGGGGTAACGAGTCAAGAAAAACTTTACCGTATCGTTTAGTAATAACCCTATTATCAAGAATCGTAATAATACCGGTATCCATTTTACTTCTAATCAACCGTCCGATGCCTTGCTTAAATTTCAGTACAGCTTCAGGTAATGAATATTCCATAAAGGGATTGCCGCCGTCAGCTTTTATTTTATCAAGTCTTGCCTCAGTTAAAGGTTCAGTCGGGACAGAAAAAGGTAATTTTGTAATAATAACATTGCTTAATGCTTCTCCGGGAACATCGACCCCCATCCAAAAACTTGAAGTACCGTAAATTACTGAGTTAATATCTTCTTTAAAGAGAGTTAACATTTTAGAGCGACTTATTCCTTCTCCCTGGATTAAAAGTGTTATATCTTTTTCTTCAAAAAAAGGCCGGGTTAATTCTACCGTTTTCTTCAAAGAACTGTAGTTTGTAAACAGAACAAATGCTTTACCGTGTGAATGTGATACATAATATTTAATATAATGGGCCAGCGAATGATGATAGTTTTTATCACGCAATTCAGGCATATTCTTGATAACATGTATTTTAGCCTGTCTGGTGTAATCAAAAGGACTGTCTAGGATTAATTCTTTTCCGTTAAATCCAATTCTTTTTCTATAAAAATTAAGACTATTGCCAACTGAAAGGGTCGCACTGGTAAGAATGATAGGAATTTTTTCGGAGAATAGGCTCTGATTAAGTATTGCTGCAATATTGAGAGGAGAATAGTACATAGTAATTATCTGTCTATGCGTATTGTCTTCACATTCCACCCAGTACACGCTTTCTTCGGCATTCATCATTAAAAATTCAAAAATAGCCTTTTTATATGCCCTGCACCTCTGTATCTGCATTTCAATTTCCAGCTTATAATCTTTGTCATCCTGTGATAACATGTATTCTTCCAAATCACGTTCGAGCAAAGCGAGCTGCCCTGTCAGAGTATCTTCAACAAAATAAGGTTTATGTATCCGTTTTTGTGAATCATCGAATTCGGATAGTTTGCTTCGTGCATTATTGAAAAAAGCTGAAACATAAGTGTATGTGCTTTGGACAAGTTGGCGCAGTTTTATAGCCTGCTCACCGGGTCTGATAAGAAGTCCACGTCCTCTGTTAGGATTAAATAGTTTGTTGAGGAAATAGTATAATCCAGCTTCACTGATACGTGTTCCCATATGCTTGGCGGCACTGGTTTCGAGCTGATGTGCTTCATCTATAATTACACCACTGTTCAGAGGAAGTATACCCCCCTCAAGTTCTCCTTCTATCTTCATCTTTAAATCAGTTAAATATAGTGCATGATTTGTTACGAGCAGATTTACTTTTTCCCATTGTTTTCTAGCCTGCCAATAAAAGCATGATCGGAAAAACTTACATTTGGGTCCAAAGCAGTTTCCATTTTCACAGCAAACGCATTGCCAAACACCGGAAGCCGGCTCAAAGTCCAAATCGGCCAGACTGCCGTCAAATGTTGTATTGGACCATAAGTTGATCTGCTCGATCTCAGGCATCATAGAGTTTTGCGGCAGATATTCTCCCTGATGTTCACCTGTAGTCATATTCATTCTTCGTCTGCAGAGATAGTTGGCACGTCCTTTTGCCAGCGCTGCTGAAAATTCAACATCAAGAAGTTCTTTTAATATAGGTATATCTTTTTCTATGAGCTGTTCCTGCAAATTAATGGTTTCGGTAGTAATGATAACTGGACATGAGTTTTTTACAGCATAATGGATAGCCGGAATTAAATAGGCAAAGCTTTTACCTACACCGGTAGGCGCTTCTACACAAAGATTATTTGATTCCACAAAGGTCTCAGCTACAGCTACAGCCATTGCTTTTTGCTGGGGCCTTTCTTCATAGGGTCGCCCACCATGCTTTTCTGCATCTAACAGTGGTGTAGATTGACTGAAAAACTGCTCTGTCTCTAATATAATAGCATCAAAAGCTAGTTGTGAACGCGGCATTATCATTATATCTAATCCAATATATAAATATTATCATTAAAAAAGAAAAAGAAATATAGGAAAAATCATATAAACTAATTAGAATAATCAATATTCGAATAAATAACAATATACAATAAACACAAAGATTTTTTTAACCACTAATAAATGCTAATAAAAAACATAATTAATAAGGGAGATAAAATGAAAGAACTTGCTGACAAAGTAGCTGTTGTTACTGGTGGGAACAGTGGCATCGGCTTAGCTATTACAGATATATTTATTAAAAATGGTGCTAAAGTTGTTATCTTTGATAAGAATATCGACGGTGTTATAAATAAATACAATAATCCTAATGTAATTTCCGTAGAAGGAGACTTAAGAAACTTATCTGATATTGACAAACTCTATACCTGCGCATTTGACAATTTTGGAAAAATAGATATAATTGCTGCCTCTGCCGGCGTAGGTAAAGTAGTAGATATAAATGATATAACAGAAGAACTTTTTGATCAAATAGTTGACGTAAACTATAAAGGTACTTTTTTTACAGTTCAAAAGTCTGTTAAATATCTAAATAATAATGCATCTATAATTCTAATTTCATCTACAGCAGCGCATCGTGCTGTTCCCGGAAAAAGCATATACGCTTCAACCAAGGCTGCAATAAGCCGGTTAGCTAAAAATTTTGCTGCAGATCTTGCACACAAACAGATAAGAGTTAATGCCGTATCCCCGGGCACAATAGATACCCCTATGCTTGGCGCAGATCTGAGTGAAGACTTTATGCGAAAAATAGGAAGTCATATTCCATTTAAATATATTGGAAGTCCTGATAATATAGCTGAGTATGCCCTTTTTCTTGCATCGGACAAATCAATATATATAACTGGAACAGATTTAACTATCGATGGGGGGTTGAGTGGATTTATTGTTTAGACTTCGTCTGAAAGTTTTTTTCAACTACGAATTACACCAATTAAGGGTAGGTTTAGGAATAGGACCTTGCGGTGCTCTTGCAGGAGGAATTGCTGCTATCAGTTATTTTTTTGGGTGAACAAAAGAAGAAAATAAAGAAGCTTTTGAGTAAATTGATGGACATAAAAAATGCGCAGAAGTAGTAGGCAGGACTTCTGCATATACAGTGGGATTGATTTGGGATGAACTCCACAAATAAGTTTGAATTCATTTTACCCAAATGTGCAATTATGCCCATTAGTTTAACAAACAGCTAACAGCCAAAGTCCAACAGCTATTTTAAAGGATAATTAGCTATTTCTTTAGTCATTTGTCCTAAACTGTTAACGTACCCAATACCGATAGATAAAACTTCTGCTTCTATAGATTTGTATTTATACTTTTTTACAATGTTACTCATTTCTTTTAGGAATACTGTTTTTTGTTCATCCGTTTTAAAAGTTCCAGCCAGAATACTGAAATGTGGGTCAAATGCCTTGAAAGCATTTGGTGTGCCGTAAAGCTTAAATGACTTTTTTTTGGCTGGAATTGCTTTGGCCCAGGCTGGAATTGCTGCATTTTTATTGCGATATTTCATTAAATTATTAATACTTTCATTGCAGAGTGTTTGAAGTTCTCCAACTTTACCGTCTTTGCTGCTGTTATCTACTTCAAGCATAACAAAACTGCTTGGACTAGGGTTAATATATGTTGTTTTAATGAGGAACCTTTTCTGCAGAGATGCTATTTTTTTCACTTCACTTTTAATGTCATCAAGTTTGTTTACATCAAAATCAGTCAGATACAACGTTAAATGAACAGGGTGATGCTCAAGGAACGGAGTAATATTATATTTTTTTAGTATTCCGCTTTTTGCAAGATATATATTGAATTTTTCAATCTGCTTTTTTATTTTATTTGAAACGCTCAAATGAATATCAATATTTTTATATTCTTCATTTCTTTTTTTAGCATTTACACATGAAGTAAGAAGTATGGTGAGCAGCATTAAATGAAGTAAACAAAACTTTATATAAAAAAACCTTTTAGAAGTTAACATAATTATTCCATCCTGTTCTGTTAATTTATTTTGTTAAGATATATATTTAGTTTATAACAGAAAATCATATGTTTGAAAAGACCATTTAATGAAAAAGTAATGAATAATTTTATAGCTTTTTCACTTTGCCGGATATTTATGAATTTTTTATTGACAACGACTAAAATAACGATTATTAATATAAGCATAATAAAAAAGGGTATGAATTAAGTGAAAAGAGTGCTGTTTAATGGCATCCCCTTACATAAATAGGCGAGAATTTAGACGGGTAGACTGCTGTTATACAAACGCATATCACTTAATATGAACAGAAAAGTTTATAATAAACCCTCAAATCTCTAAATCACCAAATTCTATGGTATATAATGAGCAATGATGTAACAGATAAATCCTGGTGGCAGGGGACGGTAGAGATAGATAATCTGATCTACGATGAAGTTATACTTTCTTCCTGCTATGTTGAAATGCGGGATGGTATAAAAATAGCAGTAGATATTTATTTACCTAAAGGCTTGAACGCTAAAACAAAACTGCCTGCCATACTCCACCAGACACGATATTTCCGTAGACAGAAATACAACCTTATATCCAAAATACTCAGATTCAATAAGAACATTAAAAGGAAAATTATTGATAGGTTTGTAAAAAACGGTTATGCATATATCAATGTTGATGTAAGAGGTTC
>CAZGAI010000300.1:0-5310 GCA_964523175.1 uncultured Victivallales bacterium
ATCCGCACCTTTTTCTTCAGCTGTTTCAATTATTTTTTTCTGGATTTCCTGTCCAGAGAAGTCATTAGGGGCTTTTGCAAAGACTTTGCCCATTACATCATAAGGCTTGGGGATATTTTTTCTCTGAAAAAAAAGTTGGGCTTTTTTAGTTGGCTTTAGAGTCTCTCCAATATAAGTAATATCAATAGATCCACATCCTGCAACAGTTAAGAGTACTACAAATAAGGACAACAGTTTATATTTTCTCATTCAATCCCTTTCCTTTAAATTAAAATAGTAGATTTAGCAGATACAAAAAAGCCGAAGTCATGCTGTACCATAACAAAACATTCTGCTATGGTTACGATAAGACAGGGTTAGATTCATAAATTATTATATTATGTTTAGAAAAATAAGCAAGAGTTTTGAATATAAAGAATTCGCTTCTTTAGAGTAATTTAATTAGCTAATTCCATTTAATTATATGTATTGATATAAATATATAGTGAAATTCAATAATAATTACCATATAATAGTTATATATCACTGCAAAACCCTAAATAATAATGTATAATTCGTTTTCAAAATATATGGAGGAGAAATGAATACAACTAATCGTTTAACTTGGCTTTCGTACTTAATATTTTTACTTTTAGGGTGTGCTTTTATTTCACAGGGAATCTTAATTATATGTATTTCAAAAACATATGCCATAAATATAGCTAATGTCGGATATCTCTACTTTATCCCGGCGGCAATGCAGGCAATTGCGACCTATGGCAATGGCTACCTATTAGATAAAATCAATCTCAAAAATGAAGTACTCATAGGACTGGGTTTTGTTTTGTTTGGTTTTATATGTATTATTTCCGGTTGGCTGCCACTTTTCATAATAGGTCTTTTCCCAATGGGGCTTGGCTATGGCATACTAATATCTATTCCCAACTATATAATCCTGCAACTTCACCCGGACTGCAAATTTCAAAAACTGAATATTCTTAATTTCTTTTTCAGTGTGGGTGGGATATTAGGACCGCTTATTTTAGGTCAACTTTTAGAGGTAAGCTTTCCATGGCAGCTTACAGTATCGATTAGTTTTATTTTTATTTTATTAATTGGCTTTATTACGTTAAAAATACCATTTTCCCATATGGTAAATGCGAAAACTGAAGAAACTACAGAATCTGCCGATTCAAATAAAAAACGATGGCACTACAGCATATACCTTATTGCTGCAGCTATGCTGTTCTATGTTCTTTCAGAATGTGTCTTTTCAACATGGATAGTTTCCTACTTGAAAATTAATCGTCAATTCTCAATAGCCGAAGCCAGCATGGGGCTAACTGTTTATTGGGTGTTTATAACCTTCGGAAGGTTCGCCGCTGATAAAATTGGACAGTATATGAAAATTTATCAATTTATACTGGGTTCAACAATTATTGCATTTGTCTCATACATTTTTGTTTTTTTTACAAGCAGCTTAACAGCTACCTTTATTATGATCGCAATAATGGGAACCGGGTATGCAGCATTGTATGCATCAATCCTTTCCTATGGAATGGACCAACTGTCGTTCAACAGTCCAAAACTTATGAGTATTCTTGTTCTTTCAGGTACTATTGGAACGATATTAGCATTGCCACTTTCCAGCTTTTTTGTTCACAACTTTGGTTTTTTAACAGCTTTACTTATAGGCCTTGTTTTTTTAGCACTGGTAATTGTTGCGATATATTTAACTCTGAAAGACAAAAACAACCATGCAAAAGAGCAGTTAAAACGAAGAAACTGGGGTGCAATTTCCAGGAGAACAAAAATATTGATTGGGTTAAAAATCTGGTTTTCGCTGGATAACGTCCCTCTTACATACAAAAAAGACTGATATGGCTGTTATATTCCCTCCCCTAGAAAAAGCAGATGCAGACGGATTATTGGCAATAAGCCAGCATCTTAATACCGAAATGCTGATTGCTGCATATAAAAGCGGCATCTTCCCCGGCCTTATGAGAAAGATCATATTCTCTGGTTCGCTCCGCCAAAACGAGCTATTTTGAGGTTTTATTAAACTTATAATACCCCGAAGACTACGACGGCATATTAATAACAGTAATTATGAGTTTACGGTTAATACCGCCTTCCCCAAAGTTATACGATCCTGTGCTTTAACCAAACGTCCTAACCAGCAAGGGACCTGGATAACACAGAAAATTATTGATGCATATATTAAATTGCATAAAGCTTTTATATTTTCCCGAAACTGAACTGGAATACCTTTTAAAGTTTCTCCGGCATATAATATTCCTATCCAGACGATTCAAATTAAGTATACACAACATTGACTGCAGTGTATTAATCATTTACGATTCGGACATATGCCCGAATCGTAAATAACCTTTTTACAAGTATTAGACCAAAATCGACTGATGTATGCTGAATCAGAATTGTCGATGAAATATCTCATTTTTGACAAAGATGAGCGGCCTCTCGGATGTGTACTTTTCGGTTCTGCCGCATGAAAAACAGCAGATCGGGATAAATATATCGGCTGGACAGCGGAAAGACGTGAGAAGAAATTACTTTGCCAATGATAAAACCGGCAGAACCAAACACCAGCATTCGGAATGCATTCTCTATATCCCTAAAACAGCTTTACGACATAATAGAATCACTTTTTAAAAAGAATCAGAAGAATTTAAAAAACTTGATACGGATCTGAAAAAATTGTTAAATGATATGGAGCAAATCATTAATTCTAAAAAAAATATGAACATTAAGAACAAACTAAAATTATGAGTTCCATGAAAGAACACTGGAGGGGACTTACCTTATTTGTAGATTTTCCTGAACTGTCAATGGATAATAATCTTATGGTGACCCAATACGTCCAGCTGCTCTAGGAAGAAAAAACTACATAGGCAATCATTCAAAATGGGGTGGTAATCTTGCAGCATGCATGTATTCAATCATTTAAACCTGTCTTAGTAATGATATTTATACAAGAGAATATCTGCTTTATTATTTCAAATCTATGATGAACCAGAAAATCCCAAATCAGGCTTTAGATAAAGAAGCTGTCCGAAAAACACTACCCTTTAATCTTAAAAATTAAGTGATTAAGAAAATAAATAAAAAGCCTCAATTCCCAAGAATTGAGGCTGGATATGCGAGTCACTTAATACTTATCCTGTTGTTTTGTCCCGCCTGTCAAAATATTTCTTTTGTTCAATCAAATATTACCGTTCTTACCTGTAAATTTAGCATTTACATCCTGACTCAGGTTGATTTCACCATTGTCCTGCTTGTCCATTGACTTATTCTTGTCTGTTTTTTTAATTAATACCTTGGCGTTTTTCCACCAGGCAACGGACTTCAGATCAGGCATTCCGGTAAAATCACAATTATTCTGAATTAACGTCGTATTACCATTTGAATCTTTTGTCATATTATAATTGAATTTTTTTAAGAAAAGTTTATTGCTGCCGTTAGACCATCTGTTTTCCCCTCCTGTAAGTGTATAGCCCGACTTCAAACCATAACATTTAATCGGAATTATATCACCATACCCGGGATAAACAGGAGGTACCGGCAGCGGTAATGCCACAGCCGGAATAAACGTTATACTATTACCGCCAGCATCTGTCGGCTCATCATATCCTACATACACGAGTTTTTGGCTCGCTTCATCGGTATAAACCCCGGTTATCGATTCAATATCATCAGGTATTTTCACATATGCTGCCGGAGTCAATGTTTTTGCCTTTTCCCACCATTTTATAGACGCAGCCTGTTTGGGATCTTTCTTCGCGTCAGAAGGAAATCCTCCACAATTCTTTTGCTGTAGTGTATAGCTCCCATCAGTGGCGAAAGACATAGCATAAGTTAGGGATTTTCCGTTATCCATGAAAGGAAGGCCGGGCATATTATATCTGATTGAATCGCCTGCCACTTCGCGGCCTGTTGGGACCCTGTAATATGTTAATGAGGTGTAGGGGGCCCTGTTATTTGACTGCATGCCGGGTATCAGGGTCACCGTGCGCAGGGTTGGTGAGTCGTGTTTTACTTCGATAAATATTGGTGAATTATCACCCCCAGTGTACCACTGCCCCTCCAGCAAAGGAAAAGGGAGTTTGTTATCATTTAGTTGCAGTTCGAAGAAGGGGTTACCTTCGACTGATTTATAGCTCACCCTGATATTGGAGTTGCCTTTGGGCGCTGGGATAAAGCCGCTTGCATCTCCGTAATATGTCACGGTCCATTCAGTATTAGTGTTGGGGATTTTTTGCATAAAATTGGAACTATCGTTCGTGAGTTTGAAGGAATCGATCATAGCCGGATTGTCGCCGCCCGTTAAGGGTAAATACGTTATATTAAAAGGAAAGGAGAATCCTTTATCAACAGTTATAATTACGAAGCCCTCGCACCTAGAGTCTGGATTAATCCATGAATCTCCGATTTTACCGCCCTTTTCCGACAGGAAATACCAAGGGAGAACACGCTTCGGATCGACGTCATCTTTGCTGTAGTGATAAGTTCCGCTAATCGGAACAGATGTAAGATTCATAACCATCGGTATAAGGTGCTCTTCTGGGATATATCCGAGCGTACTTGGCGACAATGTCGCCATTAGTAGCATTATGAGAGCCAGCGCCGGGACAACCAGTCGGTATCTGTGTGCTGTCAGAGAGTTTGATAGAGTGTTTTTCATATGTCGTTTCCTTTGATTTGTCGACGTTAGTTTATGCGTATAGGGAACTAGATTCATGTGTATCCAGAGCGGGCCGTGGCGGCGGGGGTTAATCACGCGGGATACATTTTTCAATTATTTATGTTATACCGCCCTTTAATTAATGGAACAATTATTTTTATCATCACCGCGTGGCGTATTTGAATCGTTAATTTATCTCCTCTTATTTTTTTTATGGATAGAGAGTGATTACCCGAGAGTTTTTTCAACTTTCCCATCCCCCCGGGGGGGGGGCAATCTGTTTTGTCATCCAGTCGGCGGCGGCCCTCGCCCGGTTTATTTATGTTTTAATACAGACTTCGACGATAAGTCGTATGTTAAAATATTCCCCTATGACTCGGGGAAATTGACTCCTGAAAATTTCGTGGGTTCACTTAAAAAGATGAACATGAAACTCAGAGACTGTGGCGGTGATGCTCATATTTTGTTTGTGACGTCATTTAGCTTTCGAAATTCCCAAATAATTTACCAAGTGCTTTATTTTTTATTTTTAGACGAGGATCGGCAAATTTCCATAATTTACTTTGGTTCATCAATAATTATATTTATAAGGTATTTTGAAGTTGTAGTCAATGAACAATTCTATTTTT
>CAZGAI010000301.1:0-5302 GCA_964523175.1 uncultured Victivallales bacterium
CGTTAAAGTCATTTTAGCCGACAATAAAAAAATTTGCAATAACGGAATAGATACTTCAGTACATATAAGTTTCTTTCTTGTCATCAGAAATTAAATATATTTATTAAAAATATTATTATGTGATTTAAAACCATGGATTTTCTCAAATTACAACGCTGATTATATTTAGTTATAATAATATTCCACTTTTTCAATAAATCAGTCTCTTTTTTCAGAAAACCTACTATGTTTATAAAGTAGAAGTTTTTCATATGGTTACATATTAATAAGTAATATTAATCATGGAAACTTAATTTAAGAATACATTTAACCATTACTGCACTGTTATTTAAAAACCGTATGAAGAAATGATATTATATGCATATTTTAGAGTTAGACACAATAGGTAAAGTTGAGGGGTATTTAGAAGACTTGTCAGCACGCAGAGATACTATAATCGCAATCGATATTGAATGTGAGATGAACCTTCATTGTTATGGAGAACACCTTTGCTTGATTCAAATTTATGATCTTAAAAATAATATACTGATAGATCCCCTTAAATTTGCAAAAAAAGAAGAACTGAATTCTATTTTGAAATCAGTTTTTGAATCTAGAAACATACTTAAAATCACCTATGATGTGGCAGGAGATGCCTCTGTGCTTGAAAAATTACATGGCGTCAAATTTAAATCAGTACTTGACCTGAGACCTGCAGTTCAACTACTTGAATACGAAAAACAAAGCCTAACCTATATTCTTAATGAAGAATTAGGTATACCGCTGATAGCAAAAAAGAAATTTCAGACCTACAACTGGATGAAACGACCAATTGATTCACAAGCTCTGAAATATGCTATTTCCGATGTAATACACCTATTTGACCTAAAAGAAAAACTAATGAAAAAAATTGTTGCGAAAGGATTGCTGGATAGATATATGCTGCTGAATCTTATGGCGCAAAACAAAGAATACGTTGAACCAAACCCTGAGGACATTTATAAAAAAAGAAAAGGGTATAATAAGTTATCAAGAAAAGCTAAAAATAGATATCAGTTGGTTTATGATCTAAGAGAAAAGTTTGCTCAGAAAATCAACAGATCTCCAAGTGTATTAATTAGTAATCTTAACATACTGCCACTGGCTAATAAAGATGTGGACCCAAACAGATTCCTATCTGAAACTGTTTCATACAGAATAGATAGAGCAATTCGAACGGATTTTGTAAATCAGCTGATAAAACTATATTCTGAATAGAGTGTTGATAAATAACATATAAGATAATTAACTGTCATTTGGAGAATATTATGCAGAAAACAGTATTATTAATCCTAGTCGGGCGAAGAAAAGATGCAGCTGTAAATGTCCAGAAAACTTTGACAGCCTGGGGCTGTCTGATTAAAACCAGGTTGGGACTTCATACAGGAGTACTTGATGATTGTTCTGATAAAGGTCTTCTTTTTTGTGAATTAGTTGGTGAAATGGATAAAATCCAGGAACTTTGTAGAAAACTGGAACTTATTAAAGGTATAAAAACTGAACTCGTAACACTAAGCCTGGATGATAATGCCTAATGGAAAGGTTTAAAAAATTCAAGGCTTTTATATGTGATATGGATGGAGTAATATATCACGGAAATAAACTACTACCCGGAGTTAAAGAATTCGTCAACTGGCTAAAGATAAACAAAAAACACTTCCTTTTTTTAACAAACAGCAGTGCTAAAACTCCACGAGAACTAAGAAATAAGCTTCTGACCATGGGACTTGATGTAAATGAGAATAATTTTTATACAAGTGCCTTGGCTACCGCAGCTTTTCTTAAACAGCAATGCCCAGGAGGAAGTGCTTTTGTAATAGGAGAAACAGGCGTAACTAACGCATTATATGATGCCGGATTTACTATGAATAATACAAACCCTGACTATGTTGTAGTTAGTGAATCTCCTTCTACCTATAATTATGATAATCTTGAAATAGCTGTAAATTTAGTCTTAAATGGGGCAAAACTTATAGGCACTAATCCAGACATGACTGGCCCTACAGAAAAGGGTATTAATCCCGGAACAGGTGCCCTTATTGCTCCAATAGAACTTTCTACCAATTCCAAAGCATATTTTGTAGGAAAACCAAATCCACTTATGATGCGCCAGGCACTAAAAAAATTGAATTGCAGCCGAGAAGAAACAGCAATTATCGGAGATAGAATGGATACCGATATTATTGCTGGAATTGAATCGGAAATTACAACTATATTGGTTTTAAGCGGTGTTACGTCAAAAGAGGAAATTGAACGTTTTGCCTACCGCCCTATTTTCGTCATAAACGGAGTAGGAGATATCCCGAAAAATGATTGTTAATGGAAAACTTTCACTTTCTCAACAAGAAACGGGTAGAAAAAAAATCATCCTGTTTTCTTTTTTAAACGGTATTGCATTAACGTGCATAACTGGGAATATTTTAAGCCTTTACTTATTGCGTATAGGATGTACTGACTCTGTAGTAGCAATAATCTCTTCTTTTGGATATCTGGCAACACTTTTTGCATTTACAGGAAAAGGGGCAATAGCAAAACTTGGTGCTTCAGCCACACTTAGAAGTGCCTGGATAGCTTGTGGTATTGCCGCTGTTTCCTTATCATTAATTCCTATGGTATTTTTCTATGTTAATAGTAAACCTCTAATAATGCTATTGATAACACTGATAACATTTCTTTTTTATGTATTTAAAGCAATAGGGACAGCATCAACACAGCCATTGATGGGTGAATACACAACAAATGAAAACCAGGGAAGTTTTTCATCCAAATATTTTTTTGTCTATACTATTGCACAAATAATAACTATGGGATTAGTTTTCTTGTTTATGTTTCTTGATAAGAGTGTTTTTGTTTTTCAACTGATAATCTTTTTTGGTGCAATTATTGAGTTCATATGCAGTTCTGTTTTTATATCACTCAAGGAAACAAACGTTCCGAGAAATTCAGCTAAAAAACTTAATACAAAGAAATTACTGTCTTATATTCTAAAAGAGAAAGATTATAGAGATTTTCTTATAGTCAAATCCGTTGTTAGAGCATGTTTGATACTTATTGTTCCTATTTCAATTCTTGCCTTGAAATATTATGGCGTTTCAGACAGTACAGCTGTACTATTTGCATTTATTCAGTTAGGAGGAGGTATAATAATCACCTATATAAATGGAATTATTTCAGAAGAAACAGGACCTAAACCACTATTAATTATTTATATAATTCTACTGTTAATTATTTGCCTACTTTGGATATTTTCTCCAATTAAATTTGAATGGGGTTATTGTTTTATCATATTCTTTGTCGGAGGCATTTGTTTGTTGGGACTGGATGCAAATTTGAACCATTATTACCTTGCATTAATTCCCAAAGAAGCAAGTGTAGGAGTATCTTTATGGTTTACTGTTATTGGAGGAGCTGTAGCTGGAATTTCCGGATTAATAATCGGGGGGGGCTTAATTCATCTTTTATCTGATATTGCACCCCCTCATCATCTATTCAGAATTTACTATACAGTAATGTTTTTTCTTACCATTCCTATATTAATCTTTATCTATAAATTAAAACCTGTAACTAATTCAAACTGGAAGGTCAGTTCTGTCTTAGGACTTGTTTTTACTCCTCAAGAAATGCACAATTTATATGTTATGCAGAAAATAAATAAATATGATTCAATAATGAATGAATGGGCGAATGTTCGCAAACTTGAAGGTATGAAATCAGACTCATCACAGGACAGTCTATTATATTACCTGGAATCACCAAGACATCTGATTAAAATAACTGCGTTGAGATCTTTCAATGAATTAAATCTGACAGATAAAGCTAAAAAGGCTATAATGAATGAATTGGAGTATGGTGAATACTCAACTGCTCATTTAGCTGCAATAATTTTAGCTAAAAATAAATTTAAGGAAGCAATACCATTTCTAAGAAAATATTTAAAATCCGAAGATTCTGAACTTAGGGCAACAAGTTTACTTGGTTTGGTGATGCTGAATGATATTGAAAGTTATCCTGAAATAATCGATATATTCAGGAACGAGAGGAACCCGAGAATTATGATTTACGGTTCATTAGCCCTCTCTCATATGAAAGATGATAAAATACTTCCAATATTACTTAATAAGTTTGTTCAACTGTTATGTGCTGCAAATAATACAGTAGAAAATGCAATTTCTCAAAAAAATAAAAAAGCAGATAGTTTGATTTCTGAAACAGATAAAAATAAATGCTTTACTCCTGTTTTATGTAAAAGCAGGGTAGCTGTAAATGATGAACTTTTATGCTGCATAGCACAAATGCTGAAAATAGGTGATCAATTTTATGAATTTTTAAGGATTGTCAGCAATGATATTCAACTTGGAGCAATGAAAATATACGAATCCTTTGATGAGGATAAGATAAAAAATCTACACCAGAAACCCGATAAGATCCTTGCTAAATACTATAAAGGTGAAATCAGCGTAGATAAAATAATAGAATTCATGATAACATGTTTTGATAATCAGGAACCAACTCCAGAAGTTTCTGCTATCTATAATTATTTGAAATCGACCACCAGTGATTGTATAAATATCAAAATGATCTGTCTCATCTTTATTTTATTGTTTTGTAAACATGAGAAAAAATCCAATCCAGAAAAGAATGATCCCAAGTTAGCTCATTTTAAAGAATAAATAAATTGATTTATAGGGTAATACTATTGTAATTCTTATTCATTATCCTTATTTTATATATAAAGATATATAACTCTCAAAGGAACTGCAGTATGAAAAAATTAATTACATTTTTATTTTTGATCCTTTCTTACAACTGTATAGCAGTACCTACTCCTGATGAAAGCAACTTTATCGTAATCAGTGATATTCATTTTGACCCATTCATCGGAAGTAGAGACCCTGCCACTCTCGCTAAAAAATTACTAAAAAGTAAATATACTGACTGGGATAAAATATTTGAGAAATATGGTTCACAAATTGTAAGCCAGCCCAAACAGGACACAAATAATACCTTACTAAATTTATTTATCACTTTCCTTAATAATAAAGATGGAAGAAAAAAAGATCCCGACTTTATAATAATTAATGGAGACTTTATAGGGCATACTCTGAAATCAGATTTTGATAAATACAGTAAAGAAGATCCTCCCAATTATAAAAATTTCGTTAAGAATATATATCAATATATAATGAGTAAATTTAAAGCCTCTTTTCCTGATACTCCTATTTTTTGCTCTATAGGGAATAATGACTCATTTAACGGTGATTACTATGTCTCCCCTAAAGGAGAT
>CAZGAI010000302.1:0-5256 GCA_964523175.1 uncultured Victivallales bacterium
GTATAAATATATTTAAAAAATAAAACTAGGAGGGCTGTTATTTTTTAGATTGAAAACTGTAAAGATGTAAACCATTAAAACTTAAATGTTAAAGAAAGGTGATACCCGTGATTACGAAGCTCAAAAAATATAGATGGTGGTTGTTCGCAATGACCTTGATTCTTATCATTAGCACAGCTGGCTGTGCTACTAAAAAAGTGATTGTTGCTACTAAAAAAGAGAAGTCCTCAAACATAAGTTATGCGTGGCTTGGTTTTCCACAACCCTGTCCTACACCTCAGGATGCTAAAATACTAATAGAAAAAACTTCTCCCCGGGTAGTTAAGCCCGGCCAGTTAGTTGAAATTAAAATTTCACTAAAAAATAACGAAGAATATCCTATAGACAAAATTACTATAGAAGAAAAAATGCCGTCTGAATTTAAACCAAGAAGTATTACGCCTAAACCCACCAGTTCCGGTGATGGAATATATACCTGGGAAATAGAAAACATAAAACCTAGACAGCAAAAAACGATTACTATTACTGGGAAAATAGATGAAACAGGAACAATCCGTTACACAGGAAATACTGTTTTGGATTTTGTAGTTTCAGGAAAACCTGAAGGCGAGACTATTGTAGCAGTAGTAGCTCCCGGTCTTGGATTTGATCTTGAAGCACCTGTAGTAGCTGTAATTGATGAGAAAATTCCTGTTGTTTTTACTCTTAGAAACACAGGTACAGCGGAAGTTAAGGGTGCAAAATTAGTTCATACTTTACCCCCGGGTATTCTAACATATGTAGGAAGAAGTAAAATTGAAATAAATGCTAAAAATATCGGTATAGACGAGTCAAAACAGTTTGGATATTACTTAAAAGGTACTAAAAAAGGGAATTACAAAACAACCTTTACTGCAGTTGCAGAGGATGGTATTTCTGTTTCAGCTACAATGAACTTAAAGATAACAGTGCCGGAATTGAATATTAAGCTGGATGCACCTAAGAAAAGATTTGTTGGAGATTTTATTTCATATAAAATTGATGTAAAAAACAGCGGTGATTCTGCTGCAGAGAAACCTGTAGTTTCACTTTCATTACCTGAAGGAGTATCACTCTCTTCAGTGAATGAAAATGGTGATGTTTCACAGAATCAGGTAACCTGGGATATAGACTCTATTCACCCGGGACAGTCAAAAACTTTTATAGCAAAAGTTGTAGCTAAAAAAATATCAACAGCCAGAGCCGTTGCTACAGTAAAATTAAACAGTAAAGAACAAGAGTCTGCTGTTACTACTGATATTGCCGGAATTGCAGCATTGTTATGTAAACTGATCGATAAAAATGACCCGGTTCCAGTTGGAGACAATGAAATATACGAACTAACTGCAACAAACCAGGGATCATTGCCTGCAACAAAAATTAAATTGACATGCTACCTTGAAGATTCTATGAAATATATTAAGTCTTCCGGTGCAACGAAAGGTTCGTTGAACGGTAATTTACTTACTTTCGAACAATTGCCGCTTCTAGAGCCACAGGCTGACGCAAAATGGCGTATAGAAGTAAAAGCTGTTAAATCTGGCGATGTCAGATTTAAAGCAGAAGTCATAAGTGATCAGTTAACCCGTCCGGTTGTGCTCGTTGAACCGACTCATTTTTATGAATAATTGTAATCATATATTATAGAATCAGGAGGAAAATATAATGAAATTTAATATTAAAAAGTATATACAGATTTTCATGGCAGCAGGTATTGTTACCTGTGGAATAGTTTCTTATTCCTTTGCACAGAGTTATTCTAACGAAACGACAGACGGAAATATGGCAACATTAAAATCTGTGAAAACTTCATGGATGTCTTTTCCGTATAAAACAGAGGGAGTATCTAAAGCAAAACTGCTTGTTGAGAGGGAAATACCCAATTCAATTGTACCGAATAAAAAATACACATTCAGCCTAAGAGTAACCAACAAATCCATGTATAAAATAGATGGAATTATTCTTAAAGAAAAAATTCCTGAAAACTTTAAATTCATTAAAGCTGATCCAACTCCAAGTGTTCATGGGAACTCACTGAAATGGAACCTTGGAATGATGGCTTCAGGGCAAAAAGAAACTATTTCTATAACAGGAATGGCGGTTGGCAGTGGTGATGTTGAACATACAGGTAATGTCGGTTTAAAATATGACTTAGGACAGATGATTACTATTATGGAAGTAATTGAACCTAAATTGAACTTTGCCATTAATGCACCGACTCAAGCAATAGTAAATGACATAGTTCCGGTATATTTAGAATTTAGAAACACTGGAAGTGCCCCTGTCGTAAATGCTATGATAAAAGATAAACTTCCGGCAGGTTTAAAAACTAAAGATGGTAAAAGTGTATTAAATATTAATATAGGTACAATAAAACCTAATATTACAAAGAAATATAAGATGGAACTCGAAGCAGTAAAAGAAGGTAAATATAATACAAAACTTACTGTAATGGCCGCTGACAATGTAAAAGTGTCCTCTTATTTAAAGCTGTTTGTCGGAAAACCCAAGTTAGCTGTTACAGGGAGAGCTCCTTCAAAGCGGTTTGTTGGAAATAATGTACGCTATAGCATCTTAGTGAAGAATTCAGGAAATGCAGAAGCTAAAAATGTTACTACACAATTGAGTATTCCTAACACTGCTAAGTTTATATCTGCAAATGAAGGCGGTGAATTGAATGGAAGCAACCTTGAATGGCAGATTTCTTCATTGCGTCCTAATGAAACCAAAAAATTAGAAGCAGTTCTTGTTGGAAAAACAATTGCTACACTAAGAACTAAAGCCGTAACCAAAGCAGATGGTGCGAATTCGGTATCAAATAAATTTGTAACTAAAATAGCCGGTATCCCTGCATTACTGCTCACGCTTACGGATGTTAATGACCCGGTTCCAGTCGGAGAAACTGAAACTTATAGTATTAATGTCGATAACCAGGGATCATTGGCTGCTGAAAATATTATCATTAGCTGCGAATTGGAAAGCACAATGCAGTACGTTTCTGTATCCGGTCCAACCGGCAAGGGATCATTGAATAAAAATATATTGGAATTACAACCTTTATCAAAACTGGAACCTGGCAAAGCAGCAGTATGGAAAGTTACTGTTAAAGCTAAGGCTCCCGGTGATACTAGATTCAAAGTTTACTTAAAGAGCAAAAACCTGACAAGGCCTGTTCACACAAGTGAATCTACTCATTTTTACAAATAAGAATAGATAATAAACCCCTATACCTGCTTTAAGTATTATGCTAAAAGCAGGTATAATTTTTACTTCAAAGACGAACTAGAATCTTACGAGAATTATATTAATGAAAAAGTCTTTTCTTTCAATATTTACAGTATTCTTTTGTTCATTAACAGTATTAATACATGCAGCAGAAGTTTATATGCTCGATGGTAAAGTTTATAGAGATGCGTCTGAGCTTCGTAGAGTTAATTCCTTTTATGTCTTTAAAATCGGCAGAAGAAATTACTCTGTTAATATAAATAGAATAAAAAAAATCATTGATCAGTCTGATAAGATGATTTTTGAGAATATTGAACTTAAAGTAGAGATTTTAAAACAAAAAAACAGTCCTGACAAATATTTATTTTTAAAAAATAAAGAAAAACTTGGAACAGGTGTCTGGGCTTCAAATGGAGAATTTGATATAACCTCCGGCAATCTGGTTGATGGTGAATATAAGCAGTATTATGATACTGGGAAATTGCATCGTACTTTTAAATTTCAAGACAATGAGTTAAATGGATGGTGCAAAGTTTACTATAAGTCTGGAAAGGTCGAACGAGAAGGATTTTTTCAAGACAATAAAGAACAAGGTATTAGTAAAATATTTTATGATACAGGTGTACTTAAAGGTAAGTCCAATTACCTGCATGGAGAAAAGAACGGGTTTACTACGCTCTATTATAAATCAGGAAATATCAAAGCAAAGATGAATCTTAAGAATAACCAGCCTGACGGTTTACAGATTATGTATTATAGGTCCGGTGCTGTTGAAACAGAAGTATATTTTCATGATGGTGTAAAAAATGGTCCAGTAAAGCAGTACTATGAAAGTGGCAAAATTAAGATGCAGGGGCAGCTTGATGATGGGAAATTGGAGGGGCTGGTTACTACATTTTATGAATCTGGTAGAGTAAAAAAGGAAGTCTCTTTTCATAAGGGAAGAATTTTTAAAGCTAGATGATTTTTGAATGATAGCTTTAATTAGACGTTCCACGAAAAGGTTTTTACGGAACGTCAGGTATAAGGAGAGATAAGAATTTGTCAGGTTTTCTGGAATTTATCAATAATTTTAAAATATTTTCTGATATCCTTACACCTCAAACCTAGAGACTGGCACGAAATCTTTTCGTGCAGGCTCTAAGTATTTCTTATGGAAAAAATATAGTCTTTATTGATGTGTATAAAAGATTTATTTTTTATAAATTTAAGAAAAAGAGCAGAAGTATTTACATATTCAGTAAGGCGGTTGTTCTGCCCCATTACGCTTTTAGAGAGAGTAAGTTTTAACGATGATTTATTCTTTAGAGTAATCAGGACATTAGATAGATCTTTCAACTCATCAGGGGTACATGTCCCGCATTCTTTGAAATAAATAATATTTTTTACATTATAAAGCATAGTCGGGTTGGTATCTGCTTTATAACTGTTATTGCCGGATGTAACCTGCTTAGTTGGGATGAACTGTCCACAGTTATGTAAAAATTCCTGCAGTGTTTCTGTTTGATCCTCAGAAAACCTAGAACTGGGGTTAAGGTAAAGTATACTTTTTAATAAATATTGTGAACTATGGGTGTGAAGTATTTCTACCATAACTTTTTTTTTGGGTATTTTAGGGTCAAAAAAATCCATATACAACCTATATCCTAATTTTATGTATAATCGTTGGTAGAGAATAAATATTAATTTTCTTTACTTAAAAAACATAATATTTATTATATAAATATATAAAATACACTATATTCAATATTTAGTATTTCAACAAGAAACATTAATTTATCATATTTTTAGATTATATAAAAATATAGAGTTAGACTTATGAAAAAGACTCCTTTCTGTTCATTTGTACCAAAACCGCGACAGTTTAGAAATAGTGATGGAAGCTTTGAACTTGTGTCTGATAGCAGGATTATTATTTCATCAGAGGAGATTAAACCTCTAGCTTTGCTATTAAAAAATTATTTATCTCCTGCTACCGGATATGTATTACCGATAACAGTGTCAAATAAATCT
>CAZGAI010000303.1:0-4229 GCA_964523175.1 uncultured Victivallales bacterium
ATAACAAAATATTTTTACTACAGTAAGGCAAATACCTTCTGAGTAGTAACAATTATTTTACTATTTCAGGTACCCGGATACTGCAATATCTTTTCCGTATCTGGTTATTTCTACGTTAGCCAATTGTAGAGCTTCATCAAGTGACAATGGATTAGCGCCGCCAACAGCCGGTCTGCTAATGTAGTTTTTCAGGGGCCTGGTCAGACCCCAGGGCTGTTCAATGTTTTTTATAAGCTCATAGCTCTATCCCAACATAGTGCATAACATTATGAAAATCTAAAGCGTTAGTATACATTTCCTGTTTTACGTTTTCAATTCCCCAGTGATTTCTTATTGCTGCTGCAAACTCTTCTGCAGTTCGTTTTGCTGTTGATACATAATATGAATATTCACCGCCATCTTCCCATAATTTCTTTTTTGTATTATATCGTTCTGTGTATCTGTCAACACGAATAACAGTTTCAATATGTTCCCATTTTTTTATATCGGAAATGTATTCAGTTCCGTATACAGTGGCTTTTCTTGATTCAATTCTGTTGCGTTCTTTATTGAAAGGTTCCTGAAATTCATCTTTTGCCTGTGCCGCCTTAAAAGTATTTTCACAGTCATTATAAAGTTTTTTCTGATTATGTTTTACCTGTACAATAATATCACTGCCGGTTTCAACTGCTGCTTCAATTGCTTTTTGCTGACAGTTCATTGCATCAAAAGTAAAGATGCAGTTTGTAATGGCAAGTTCACGAATGAGTTTCTGAGCAGTAGGAATTTCATTTGTTTTTTTATCTATTTCCTGTTGAGCTATTATTATATTATTCTGTATGTCAAAGACACTTAAGATTTGCATTGCAGACTGATCTTTAAAATTATCGAAACTTCCCCTGAGAGTTTTTCCATCTAATGAGTAAATTTTTGTACCTGTATTTTTTTTCTGCTGTTCTGATAATTTATTATATTTTCTGAGAGCTTTTTCAAGCTCTTCCAGGGAGATTCCCTTAATAATATTTCTTATAGTTGTATATGCCGGAACTCTTTTCCAGGATAATCCAAACAGGGTTATTAAAAACTTAAACCTTACCTTTATAAATGTATGAACTTCTTTGTAGGATTTTGCATCGGATAAAACTGCCAGTACAAAAAAAGATGACCTATTTCAGGATAACGGCATCCCTGTTTACTGCGGAAATCATCTAACTGCGAAAAAACATGCATTAACATTGAAATTTCTCCTTTTAATTATTGATATCATAGCATATATATGATATACCCATAAGGTATAACCTCAAAAAAAAGGAAGCGTTTTTTTATGGATAAATTGAAAAAAAATGAAAGAAGAATTAGTAAAATAAAGCAGGAAATATCTGCACTGAAAAGATTTAGATCAGGATCATTAACAAAACAATATAAAAAACCAAAAGATAAAGCCGGAGCTTATTATCAGCTTAGCTATACGTATAAAATGAAAAGTAAAACTGAATATATAAAAGAAAAAGGCGTGGAGGAAACCAGAAAGCAAATAAAAGAATATAAGAAGTTTAAAGGATTAACTGAAGAATTAATTGATTTAGAAATGGAATCATGTATGATTATTGTAAAGACGTAGCTATGAGCTTATAAAAAAACATTGAACAGCCCTGCTGCTAGTGTAGATGGAGGAATTTTTGATACGTTGACTCTTGGCATCGAAGACTATAACCGTATGTCTGATAAATGGCAGCACAAATCTTGAGCGGTTTAGTGTTACGTAGCTGTATCATGTAATGTCTTATCCCCTTTTATTTTATACAATTTAACATTAGATAATATGAGAATTGTTTATTGTTGAGTTTATTTTAAATTTTTTTCTAGTTTAAGCAGAATACTATTGTTTTTTGATTAGCTATAAGCTATTATTTATAATAAAGTATAGTCAATTCGAAAAGTCTTTGTGTATGACACTCAGCTTTATATCTTATAAGTCTTTATGTCGCAAGAGCATGAAAAAGGTTGAGCTTAATAGCTGGCATGAAGCATCTGGAACGAAAACCTTTTTTCTTTGCAATGCACTTTGACTATTAAGTGTACAAAAATTGATTTACAAAATTAAATTAATAATAAAAAATATTTTAGGAGAATTTATGAATGTACATAGGAAAATGAAATATACTTTCATTGAAATCATGGTAGTAGTTATCATTATTGCAATTTTGGCGGCAATAGTAATGCCTAAATTTGCTGGAAGGACTGAAGATGCACGTATTAGTTCGGCCCAGTCTCAGCTGAGTATCTTTCAGACATCGTTATCGGCTTATAACCTTGATACGGGTGTTTATCCTTCAACTTCACAGGGACTTAAGGCTTTGATGCAAAAGCCTACAACGCCTCCAGTGCCGGTTAACTGGAAAGGTCCTTATCTCGAATCTAAAAAAGTACCTTTGGACCCATGGAAAAATAAATATACATACAAATGCCCTGGAACGCATAATCCTGAGTCCTATGATTTATCTTCCAAGGGGCCGAACGGAAGCGGTGGCAAAGATAGTATAACTAACTGGTAATAAATTTTTAATATGAGTAAAATTTATATACATAGTAAAAGTAAATTTACTCTTTTGGAGCTGTTAATCGCAGTTTTGATTCTCGTTATTATTAGTTCAGTTATTGTCGGTGTTTTTAGGGATACCCTATTGAATTACAAAAAAGGAATGTCGTATTCAGAAATATCTCAAGGGCTGGCTGGTAGTTTTATGGTTATGGGGTCAGATTTAAGCAGAATGCTCCCGCTTGGTGATATAAAAACTGCTTATTTTAAGAAAGAAAGCTTTTCCTTTATAGCTATAAGTGAAACAAAAGAAAAAAAGAGTTTTTTAGAATTAATACGTTACAAATTTGAAAAGGACAAGAAATCCTTATATAGAGCGGTAGTTAAGTATCCATCAGATATACAAAATATCGACGAGAAAGATATAGCTTTTTTAGAAGGTGTGGAGGAATTGATGTTTAGCTATACTCACTCCAAATCTAAGAAGAAAGATAATAAATCTAAAAATAATGATAGTGGACATGATAATAAATTTGAGAAGACTGTTACGAATGAAAACAGTTTAAATAAAAAAGATAATAAAGGGAATAAAGGGAATAAAGGGAATAAAGGGAATAAAGGGAATAAAAAGAAGGAAAAACCTATTTTAATAACGATGAGCGGTAGTTTGAAAAACGGAAAGATTGAGGAAAGTTTTATAACTGCTTTATTTGTAACATCTATGAAAGGCGTCAGCGGTTCTTCCGGAACCAGTACAGATACGGAGAAAAAAAGTAGCGACAATAATAGTATTGAGAAGAATCAGCAGCAGAAATGATTAAGGATCAGAGATAAAAGAAATAGTGTATATAAACCATCAATAACCATCAGTGCCGGAGCGTAGTTAAGAGAACGAAGCCTGGTCACGAATAATCAAATACTTTGAATAAAAAGCATAAAACTTGTAATAGTATGAAGAATAATGAAGGGTTTGCACTTATATTAACTCTCTGGGTTTTAATGATACTAGCGGTGCTTAATCTGACTTATTCTATGGCTGTGACCTCAAATATTAAGAACGCATCTTATCTTAGAGATAAAATGCAGGCATCTACATATGCCGAGGGGGCACTATATTTGATTGCGGTGAACTTAATTCCTCCTGATGATAAAAAAGATAGCAGTTCAGATAGCAGTTCAGGAAGCAGTTCAGATAGCAGTTCAGATAGCAGTTCAGATAGCAGTTCAGGAAGCAGTTCAGATAGCAGTTCAGATAGCAGTTCAGGAAGCAGTTCAGGAAGCAGTCCAGATAGCAGTTCAGGAAGCAGTTCAGGAAGCAGTTCAGGAAGCAGTTCAGGAAGCAGTTCAACAAAGAAAGTCGATCCAAAACAGGTTGAATGGTTTTTTAAAAAACTTGGGAAGTGGTATATAAACCCAAGGACCTGGGCCATTTCAAAAAATAAGATTGAGTTTGATAGTACTTATGCTGTTGAACATACGCAAGTAAAGATTGTTTGTGAAGTTTATGCAGAAGATGCAAAATTTCCGCTAAATAATTTAACTAAACTTAAAAAAATACCTGCTGGAGCTGAAATATCTCCATTGATTTTTGGAGCGATAAAGGATTATCTTAAAAAAATAAAAGAGAAAGAGAAAAAGAAAGAAAAAATTACAGGAACAGGAACAGGAACAGGAACAGGAACAGGAACAGGAACAGGAACAGGAACAGGAA
>CAZGAI010000303.1:4329-5240 GCA_964523175.1 uncultured Victivallales bacterium
CAAGTAAGACTAAGAAGGTCAGTTATGGAAGTTTCGCTTGTGTGGAGCAATTGCTTGAAGTGAAAAATATAGATACTGATGTTTATGATGGTACAAAGGGAAAGATGGGTTTAAAAAATACTATGACTGTCTTTACAGATGGGAAAGTATATGTCAATACAGCTAAGGAGGCAGCACTGGCATTGATTCCGGGGATTAGCTCAGGGGCTGCCGGCGAAATAGCAAGTCAAGCCGCTACCGGGAGTTATTTAAAAAGTTTTGAAGATTTGAATTCCATGATTGGCGCTAATACAGCTGATACATCAAAGGCAAAAAAATGGTTGACACTGATTCCAACGTATTTCAGAATAGTATCTAAGGTAACTGTGCATGGCATAACGTGTACAGCAGAATGCGTAGTAAAAGTAAAGAAAAGCAATATTAATTTTGTATTAATGAATAGAGGATAAGCCTATGTCTGTAGGAATTTTGCAGAAAGAAAAAACTATTGTTGCAGAAATAAATGCAAGTAGTGGCTCAGTTATTATAGAAAAAAGTTATATTGCCGAAAGTGATATCGACTGCAAAAATGCAGTTATTGGTCTGCCGTTGGACGATTTTATCATTAAAAATATTTATCTGCCTAAAGTATCTAAAAAAGATCTTCAGAAGACAGTAGAACTGCAGCTTGAATTTCATATACCGAACCATCTAACTGAATATGATACAAACTACATTGTAAAAGCGTACCAGTCAGGTTATCTGCTACTGATAATTGCAGCAAAAAAATCAGAAAACAATAAAAAGGCAAAGGCGACTGTCCCGGCACCTTTGGGATTGTATTCTTTTGCTGAACATCAGAAACTTTTATCCAAAGATAAAAATACATTACTTATATATACTGAAAATAAAAGTGTTACTTCTATTACGAC
>CAZGAI010000304.1:0-5234 GCA_964523175.1 uncultured Victivallales bacterium
CTATATTGAACACTATCCTCTTCAACAGGCACTCTACCCAATACAGAAGTGACAAAACCTCCAATAGATATTACATTATTCGTATAAGAATCATTAATTCTGCACTCTAAATACTCTTCTAACTCTTTAACTGATAGTCCCGCCTGAATTCTGTATTTCCCATTCTCAATTTTTTCTATCTTAAGTTTTAAATTATGTCCTGCATTATGCTGAATATCACCTACTACCTGTTTTAGTATGGTGTCTATCGTAATTTTACCTGCTAATCCTCCAAATTCATCTACAACGAGGGCAATTTTAAAGTTTTCATTAACCATTTCACTTAGCAACTGTGAGGTTATTTTGGTTTCAGGAACATATTTTGGAGTTATGATATATTTTTTAATTGACTGGTTGACATCATCAGAAAGACATAAGTCTTTTATTCTGACCAACCCAACAGTGTTGTCCTTTGATTTATTATATACAGGAAGGTAATATATTTTATTCTTTCTTGCCAACGATATGCTATTCTTCACTGTTTCGTTTATTGAGCATTGAATCACATCAACTCTCGGTATCATAATATATTTTACTCTTAAATTTGATAAAGATATAATGTCCTCAATCATATCTAAAGCTTTTTGATTAATAATGCCTTCCTTTTTACTTAAATTAAGAAGCATTTTTAACTCTTCAGTTTTAATAACGCCTTCCTGTTTATTGGTTCGTGGTTCAAATTTTGAGGAAATTGACATTACTACAACTCTAAATGGTGCTGAAATATATTGCCAGAAGCATGTGGGATAGCAAGTGAATTTTGCAATTATGACTGGATTTTTTATAGCTAAAGCCTTTGGAAGTATTTCACCAAAAATTATTATTATAAGTAGAATAATTAAACTAAAACATACCCTGCTAAAGCTGCCATGAAACTGTCCCCCCAGTTCAGACAGTAGAACGGTACTAAAACAGAAAAAAAGAATATTGACAGTCATATTTCCAAGTAAAACAGATGTAAGGAGTTTTGAAGGGGTTTTAAGAAGATATGTAATTGATTCAGATATTCTACTTTTTTCATCTGCCAGTTCGGCTAACTGATATCGGGTTAATGAAAATAAAGCCGTTTCAGTACCGGAAAAAAAAGCCGATAATAAAAGAAAAATCAGCATATTTATGATAATTGTATAGTTTGTAAAAATAATTTGCATTTAGGAATCATTCTAAGTTTTGGGGCAATTTTTATAGTATATTTAAATACAAATTTACATACGATTATTAATCAATTTTATAATATTTTCAGTTGCATTGGATAAACTTTCAGAAAACAATGAGCATTCATTCATTTTAAAACGTTTATTTAAAAATGCACTGATAGCATGCTGTAATGTCCTTTGATTACACTCTGCATTATTTACTATTTCTCCCAAACCTAATTTCAGGTAAATTTCAGCATTGAAGTTCTGATGTAAATCGGAAGCCAATGGGTATGGTATCAGAATAGCAGGTTTTTTAAAAAAAATAAGTTCTGAAACAGTACTTCCTCCACTTCTGCAAATGACAAGATCAGCAGACAAATAGAGTAATGCCATTTTGTCACAATGCTTCAAAACAATATTTTTCACGGAGTTATCAGTATAGATTTTTTTGATTCGATGTAAATCATCTTTCCCTGTCAAGTGAATAATTTGTATTTTTCCCTTGTCAAGAGTCGAAAGAACTTCAGGGATAACCTTATTAATCGTAGCAGCACCTTGACTTCCTCCAAAAACTAAAACAGTTTTTAATTCAGGAGTAAACTCACTCCCAAAATCATGGTTCAGCTTAATAATTGCTTCTTCTCTAGAACATTGACATTTTAATATTTCTGGTCTAATGGGCATTCCTGTAACAATATGCGGACACTTTAATGAACTGCTGTTAACCGGATCAAAAGCTGTCATTATAAGCTTAGCCCACCTTGAGAGGAATATATTAGCCCTGCCTATCAGTGCATTTCCATCATGTAAAAAAAGTGGAATTTTAGTTCTAACAGCAGAAATTGAAATTGGCACAGAGGTAAAACTTCCCATAGCCAGCACAGCATCGGGTTTAAATTTTTTTAATAATTTTTTCCCATATAAATACCCCTGGAAAAATTTTATTAAAAAAACAATAAATTTAATTGGGTTTTTAGATAATTTGGCAGATTTAACTTCTTCAACATCAACCCCATATTTTTTGGCTTCGCAAGCTTGGTTGCCAACTTTGTGCCCACCTATAAACAAGCATGCTTTAAAGTTTTTATTTTCCTGAAAAACTCTTGCTATCGCCAATCCGGGATAAAAATGACCACCAGTCCCCCCACAAATAATCGCTAAACGTCTAATATTGTTCATATTTATTCTTAGTATCTAAAGATTTTTTAATTAATATGTTTAATCCGTTTCTTATGAAAAGTAATAAAAACATAAATTCGGTGGATATGATACTAATTCTATTTTTTTCTGCTATTTTTAATAAAAGCCCATGTAAGAGATGCAGTATTCCTCGCTAATATAGGCAGCAAATAGCAGCTGGCAAAAAAGACAATTGATATAATATCTTTGTTAAATGCTAATGAAACTATTTTCTTTAACTTGAGCCTTGGAGTTAGTTTAAGGTTTCTTGCTATCTCTGACTGGCATGTAAGAACTATAGCTCTTGATGCTGTAAAATGCTTTCCTATACTAACAATACTGCCTATATCAATAGATATTCCTTTTATCTTTTCAGTACTGAAGGATTCATTAACATGAAGTTTTCTTTTATTGTCTAATCTAGTGAAAGTAAAATCAATGCACTTTCCAGAAAAATGCCTAAACCTTATGGTAAACTCTTTAAATACATTTAAAAAAATGGATGGTTTTTTGGGTTCCTCTCTGATATAGTCTCCAATTCCGGCGCTTAAGAATAAGTAGAGATTGTCCTCCCTTTCCTTTCTAGTGTTAGTTTTACCAACTTTAAGTAAAAGGTCCTGCATTATTAGCATCTGTAAAAGTTTGCCGGTAACCCCAAGTATTTTTCTCTGGGTAAAAAAGGCCGAATCCACATAAAATTTTCCGTAGCACCAGGTGTTCATCTTTTTCAATGTTGCAGTATCCATTCCTTTTGTTGCTACAACAGTACAGAAATTATTGTAAAGGTCCCAATTATAGTCAATAATTTTATCTTCTTTTTTATTTTCTTCATAAACTTTAGTGCCAGGATAGGGGGTCATTACCATAAAATAAGCCTGACGAAGTCCAAGACTTTTAGCGAATTCAGGATATCTCTTTGTATCTTCGACAGTTTCAGTATAATGCCCGACGATAAAGTAGCCTTGCGATTTGATACGATGCCTACGTAGTATTTCGACCGCCTCAACAACATCATCATTGGCATTCTTTTTATTCATAAGCCTTAGAGTTTCGTCATTAGGGCTTTCAATACCAAGGGCAACATTTCTAAATCCAACCTTTTTAAGCTTAGGCATTATCTTCTCAGCTCTTACAATATCCTTAACCCTGGTTTCAGTCCATATTTTAAAATTTGTAAAATTATTTTCCAGCATCAAGTCACATAATTTTTCTACTCTATTAACGTCTGTAAGAAAATTTGCATCCCATATCTTTAAGGTTTTTTTTCTTTTTGGGTCATGGATTTGAGCGATTTCTTCAATAACATTTTCTGGACTTCTAGCCCTCCAGTTTCTATTAACAGTATCGTTTGCACAGAAGGAACAATTCCAAGGGCAACCTCTTGAGGTAAATATAGTATCTATTGAATAATCAGTTCCCGGCTCTCCAAATCTCACTGGTCGGATGCTTCTTAAAGGATGAGGGAGTGTGTCCAAATTCTTTATCAGCGGTCTTCTTTTTGTGGTGACTATTCCTCCGTTTTTTTTAAAGGCAATACCGGGGACTTCTTCAGAAGGGCCGTTTATGACCAAATCTTTAAATGTTGCCTCTCCTTCCCCTATGACAACTGCATCTACATACGATGACTTTAACACATCTTCAGGAAGTGCACTGGGATGATAACCTCCAAAAACAACATATTTATCAAATCTTTTAGCTATTTCAGCCAATTTCAGTGCATTATTATATGCTCCTGTCATAGTGGATATACCAACAAGGTCTACAGGATTTTTTTTAAGAAATTTTATAAATCTTTCAAAATCATTTTTCCTATAGAAATCAACCGGTATTGAAACTGACTCCACATTTTCTTTAATATTACCAGCAAGATAACATAGTTCTGTAAGGTCTGAAAGATTCTGGGCATCAGGTAAGTCAAGAGCCTGAGGAGCCTTTAATAAACATATATTTTTGAATTGTGCCATTATTACCCTCTATTTTGTATAATCAGTTTGAATATACAAATTTTAAATACTTCCGTCACTTAGAAATCTATTAATAAACGAATTTTCAAATTAACTCTACTTTTTAAAAAATACAAGTTAAATCACATAATATAGATTCTTCTAAACTGGAGTTTCTTTTCTTTAATGCTTAGGTACAGTTTTGGGTTTAGTCCGCGTTAATTTAGGATTTGTACCAGCATGTTCTTTTTTAATGCCTCTATAGTTTGAAATGCTTAACAGAAATCCTACTGCAATAAGGCAGATAATTATATTGCTTCCTCCATAGCTTATAAAAGGAGCCGGCATACCTTTCGTGGGGAACGCTCCACTGACAACTCCAATGTTAATAATAGCCTGAAGTGCAATCATTGCAGAAAGCCCAAATCCTAGAATCATCCCTTCTTTATCCTTAGCCCTTGTACTGATGTAAACAGATAAAATTAAGAATGTTATATATGCTAAAATAAGTATTAATAAAGCAATAAAACCTAGTTCTTCCCCAACAATTGAAAGAATAAAGTCTGTATGTGCTTCAGGCAGATATTCTGCTTTCATTCTACTTTTTGCAAACCCTAATCCAGTCCATGACCCTGAACCAATAGCCAATATTGAAAGCCACAACTGGTATCCGGTTGACTGCTGATAGCGTTCTGGATTTAGAAAAGAAGTTATCCTTACCCAGCGAACTTTGCTGTAATGTTTTAGTATTATGGGAATTGCCGGAGCCAATAATAAAGGGGGAAAAAGAAAGCGAAATTTAATACCAGCTACAAATAGAATAATCCAGATGACAGCTACAAGCAATATTGTCGTACCCAAATCTTTTCCTATTAGTATTAATAATAAAACTATCCCACACACAAATAAAGGATAAATTAAATTTTTAAAAGAA
>CAZGAI010000305.1:0-5220 GCA_964523175.1 uncultured Victivallales bacterium
TATTTGACTATTATGGAGGCAGCTGGAGATGGATGCTTGGAGTAATTGCAATACCTGCTTTTATAATGTTAATTTTTGTTTTTCATCTCCCTAGGTCCCCCAGATGGCTAATGCTTAAAAACAAAGAAGATGAGGCTAAAAAAGTTCTTTCTAAAATGAGAAGTGACTCCGACGCTGTAAGTCAGGAACTATTGGAAATAAAAACCAGCCTTAACATAAAGAAGTCAAGTGCTCTTAAGCTATTGAATAAAAAGTTTTTCCTTAAGGTTCTTGTAGTTGGCCTTATTCTACAGGTACTAAATACACTCTGTGGTATTAATCCAGTTATGTACTACTCCACGATGATTTTTAGTAAAGCAGGTATAACCAATGCATCTATTGTTACCATAATTCTGGGAATTGTGAACATGGTTACCACAATAATTGCAGTTAAGTATGTAGATAGAATAGGTAAAAAGCCTATAATTTACTTTGGCCTTGCAGGCATGGGTGTAATGCTTATTCTTTTATCAATTAGTTTCTACTGTCTAAGCAATTATAAGCTTAACATGGCAATTACTGTATTCCTTGTAGGCTCAACTATACTTTTTGTTTTCTTTTATGCTATATCACTTGGACCTACTATCTGGGCCGTTTGTTCAGAAATTTTTCCACTTGAAGGAAGAGACTTTGGTTTCTCAGTAACTACTGCGGCAAATTGGATATTAAATGCATTAGCTATTAACTTCTCTCTGGTAATAATGGATGTATACGGCGGTAGTCTTCTGTTTTTTGGTTTTGCATGTGTATGCATTTTGGGACTATTTTTTGTATACTTTTTTGTTCCTGAGACAACAGGAGTTTCCCTTGAAGAAATTGAAATTAATCTTAAAAATGGTGTAAGATTAAAACACCTTGGGAAAGAATCAAACAAGAATAGCTAGATGTTTAAACTCAAAACAGACTTTAACCCATCTGGAGATCAACCTGAGGCAATTAAAAGCCTAGTAAAAGGTCTTCGCGGACAAGACAACTCAAAACAGATACTTCTGGGGGTTACTGGGTCTGGCAAAACTTTTACAATGGCTAATGTCATTCAGCAGATACAGCGTCCAGTACTTATTTTTTCTCATAATAAAACTTTAGCTGCGCAGCTATATAGTGAATTCAAAGCTTTTTTCCCCGACAATGCAGTTGAGTATTTTGTCAGTTATTACGATTATTATATGCCTGAAGCATATATTCCGCAAACAGACACATATATTGCGAAAGACTCGAGTATTAATGATGATATTGAACGTTTAAGACTTTCTGCTACAACATCCCTTATGACCAGAAAGGATGTAATTATTGTAGCCAGTGTTTCCTGTATCTACGGGCTTGGCTCGCCAAAAGACTTTAAAGAGATGAGTATCAGCTTAAGACAGGCAGGCCGTATCGATCGTAAAGACTTTCTTGCTAAATTAGTTGATATCCAGTACGATAGAAATGATATCGCACCTCATGAAGGGCAATTTAGGGTTAGGGGGGATGTTGTTGATGTATATTCTGCGCATAAAAAAGAATTTATACGAGTTGAATTCTGGGGTGATGAAATAGAAAAGATCACTTTATTTGAGGCATTTACCGACCATAAACTGACTGAATTATCAGAGATTATTATTCCTCCAGTAAAACATTTTGTCCTGCCGAAAGAAAAGATTGAAGCTGCCGAAAATGGCATTCTGGAAGAAATGAAAGAGCAGGTTAGATTTTTTGAAACTAATAATTTACTAGTTGAGGCGCAAAGAATTTATCAAAGAACCAACTATGATCTGGAGATGCTTAAAGAAATAGGCTATTGCAGCGGAATTGAAAATTATTCCCAGCAGTTGGCGGGACGCCCGGCGGGAAGTCGTCCTTATTGCCTTATTGATTTTTTCCCTGAAGATTTTCTGCTGATTATAGATGAATCACACGCTACTGTTCCCCAGCTTAAAGCAATGTATAAGGCTGATAGAAGCAGAAAGCAGACTCTTGTTGATCATGGTTTCCGCTTGCCGTCTGCCCTCGATAATCGACCTTTGAATTTTGAAGAATTTAATGCCCTTACAGGTAATACTGTTTTTGTTTCTGCGACTCCCGGGGACTATGAGCTCGAAGTAAGCAGCCCTCCTGTTGAGCAGGTTGTCCGCCCGACAGGACTTTTAGACCCTGAAATTGAAATTCGTCCACTGGAAGGCCAGATTGATGATGTAATCGCTGAGATCAAAAAAAGAGCGAACATTAAAGAGAGAGTTCTGGTAACCACCCTAACAAAAAAAAGCTCAGAAAGGCTTGCCGATTATTTGCAGGATCTGGATATTAGAGCAAAATATCTCCATTCAGAAATCGACGCTATCCAGCGGGTAGAAATTCTTACTGCCTTAAGGAAGGCTGAATTTGACTGTTTAATCGGTGTTAACTTACTTCGAGAGGGACTGGACCTCCCGGAAGTTTCGCTTGTTGCTATACTTGATGCTGATAAGGAAGGTTTTTTACGCTCAGAACGTGCATTGGTGCAGGTTGCCGGACGTGCCGCTAGAAATGTAAACGGAAGAGTGATACTTTACGCTGATAAAATTACACCAAGCATGGATAGACTATTAGGGTTATCTCAAAAACGCAGAGCAATACAGCAGATTTATAATGAAAAATATAATATTATCCCAAAAACAATAATTAAAGATATCCGGGAAGACCTTATTCCTTATTCTGGTAACCGTAAGTCAGATGCTTTCTATGTTTCTGATGAACACAACAAGTACGGCGATTTAGGTGATGGCTTAATAAATGCTCTTGAAAAAGAGATGCTTGTAGCTGCAGCCGCTCTGGAATTTGAAAGAGCAGCTCAGATAAGAGATAAAATTAAATCAATTCAGAATGGAGAAATTCTAAATGAAGCATTCAATAATTGAAGTTGCCTAAAAAGGTTTTCTGCATAAAGCGAGCAGTAAAAAGTAGTCGGAGTTCTGTTTCAAAATTTATAGAAATTTGCTATTGAACTACCCAATCCGGCCAATTAATAGTCATTCCACCACACCCGGAGTTCACTATTCTATGTATAAGCATTCGAACACAATTAGGTTCGCCTTGTACACCCCAGGCCCGAGTATCACTCACAACTGAGCGTGCATGTTGTACCATCTCCTTAGTTAGCAGGTCAGCTCTAGGACATAATTGGAATAATTTGAGTTCTTCACTTTTACGCATAATATTATCATCGAATGATTCTGAATTGACCAGCCATCCGAGGCGACAGTCAGCAGAGACTTTACGCATTCGGTGCAGCTGTTCAAATGAAAAGGAAGTAAAGATTGTGCGATCCAGCAGGCCGGTTTTATAAACTAGCTCATAAACAGATCGGGGAAGATTTTCTGCTTCTCCCTTTAGTTCAATGTGATAAACTAAAGACCTACCGAATTCGGCAAACAATTGCTCCAGGCTGACCATGCAGGTCCCTGTGAAATCTGGAGAGAACCATGACCCCATATCAAGTTTTAATAAAATCTTTGAGGAAATTTTCTCAATATCTTTATAGTCATGTTTGTATCTATTTAGGCTTTTGTCATGACATACTACAACTACACCATCACTAGAAAGTTGAGTATCTAATTCAACCTCCATAATCCCCATCTCTTTTGTCATAGAAAAAGCCGGTAGAGTATTTTCCGGTGCATAAGCAGAAGCCCCTCGATGTGCTATTATACGGAAATCGGATGAAACTTTAATCGGTTGCATAAATTGGTTCGGCATTCTTTGGTTTTAGTTAGAGCTTATCTGAAATCTTTTCAGCTTAAAGTGAGTAGTTATTAGTGAACAGTAAATAGTAATCAGTTTTATTAGATACTTCTCTGCTAAAATAGCTTATAAGTAGCGATAACCATACTGATAACTGATAACTGATAACTGATAACTGATAACTGATAACTGATAATTGATAACTGATAACTGAGCCCGAATGACCTTTTCAGATCCCCTCTAGTTAGAAAGCTTGTCCACCAATCCGTCATTAATTAACTGTTCAAACTGTTCTTTTAAAGTCTGCTCAATAGTGATATATGACATCCCAAGATCTTTTTTACTGTAAGAGTTATCAAACTTAAACTTTATACCAATGTTTTTACTTACATATTCACGACTAAAACCTTTAAAAGGTGCTATCAGCCAAAGAAGAAATTTTGGCACTTGCATTTTAGGGAATGGATACACATTGCCAAAATGTTTCCTTAAAATTTTTACAATATCCATAAGGGAGGCTTCTCCACATGATACGATATGCCTTCCACTCGCTTTTGCCGTATATCCTGCTTTAATATGAGCAGCTGCTACATCACGCACATCAACAATACTGTTCCACAATTCAGGGATTCCTGATTTAAATGTACCATCTGCTAATTGGATTATGGTACTAATGCTAGTTGAATCGCTTCTCTTAGATACAGATGGTCCAAGAACCCATCCAGGGTTAATAGTCAATAAATCCCATTGATCCTGTTCCTTCGCAATGGACCAGGCTTCTTGCTCTGCAATGGTTTTCGAATAGGGATATGGCTGGTGTCCAGCACTGCTTGTCACGTTCCAATCTTTTTCAGTAAATATACTATTTGATGTAGATGCTATATCTGCATTATCACCGTAAATCGCCGCTACGCTACTGGTAAGTACAATACGTTTTACAGTTGAATTTTTTTTAGCAGACTCAAGAACATTTCTTGTACCTTCTTTAGCAGGCTTAACCAGTTCTTCCTCCGGATTTTTAACTCCCTGTATAAAGAACGGTGATGCAGTGTGCATCACAAGTTCACAGCCAAGCATCGGTTCATCGAAACTGCCTGGTTCCAGTAGATCTGCTTTGAACAGTTTAAGCTTTCCTGTTGATTCATTTTCCATGGCTTTAAGGTGCTCAACTTTTAGAGGATCTGAAGGATTTCGTACAGTTGTATGAACATTAATTCCGTCTTCCAAAAGCTTCTTGACTATCCAGGAAGCGATATAGCCACTTCCTCCAGTAACCAGTACCGGTTTGGATTTATCTATTTCGCGCATAATCTTCTCCTTTTATATAATTTTTTAATTATTATTTTTTTTATTAATTAAAATTTAGAACCAATTTCACATCTCATTTAATGATATTTGATAAATATTAGACCAGTTCTTACCACTAATTAATAAATCATTTCCAATATGTTCTATTACATCTATCATAATAATATAATCAAA
>CAZGAI010000306.1:0-5195 GCA_964523175.1 uncultured Victivallales bacterium
ACCTAAAACTAATATTTTCTTTTTGTCCATAATAAGGTTCCTTAAAGTTGATAATAGTCAGTGGGGTCAGTTCTCTGCTTTAACATAGTCAGTGGGGTCAGTTCTCTGCTTTAACATTTTCAAGAATATCCTTTAACTCAGAATATCTGGTTTTCAGTTTATTATCTCCAGATATTTTTTTCTTCAATTTATATGCATTTGCACCTAAAGTATGGACAGATACTTGAAGTTTACCTGCCAACTCATTTAAAGAATAGCGGCCTCGGCAATACTTTCTTACCAAAAGATAAATCATCTGCCTTGGTTCATTATTTTTTCGATATTTTGCAAATAGGGTATCTTTATACCTTAACTTCAAAAAAGATAGCTTTCTATAAATCTGCAAAATAATATACTACTTTTAAAGAAAATGTCAAAGCAGAGAACTGACCCCATTTTTTCACCATTTTTTCCATTTGAGCTTGTAATTGCTCTATGCTTCAATCTATTTTATTGCCGGATTAATAGTGTGTTTTTTTTTGGAAGTGGGTATGACTGTTATCGGATTATAAAGAGGATACCCTCTCAAGACGTTTCTCGTAACTTATGTCAGAGCAAAAGCTCTCATGACTCTCTTTTGCTATCGTAGCTTTTAGCTCTGTTAATTAGTGTATATGAGTGTTAATTAGTGGTAAAAAATAACTTGCTACCAAGGTAAACATGGATAAGAAAATAGAACTACTGGCGCCTGGTGGCGATATCAAATCTATAAAAGCAGCAATTCTTGCCGGAGCTGATGCTGTTTACTGCGGACTTGATAAATTTAATGCTAGAAATAGAGCTGAGAACATCTCGTTTAATGATCTAAATGGCATTCTGAACCTTGCTCATAAAAATAACTGTGAGGTTTTTCTCACGGTCAACATCATCATTGTGGAAAGCGAGTTACCTGCATTTGTCAAACTCCTGAACAAACTGGTCAACACCAGTATTGATGGAGTTATTGTTCAAGACTTAGGGGCGCTGTATCTACTGAAGAAACACTTTCCCACATTACAGGTTCACGTATCAACCCAAATGACAACCCACAACGAGGGGCAGATTGCATTTCTAAAAAAGCTATCAGTCGCTCGCGTCAACCTTTCAAGAGAATTGAATATTCGAGAAATTAAAAATTTAACAAAAACAGCGCACGATAATAATATTTCAACAGAAGTTTTTGTACATGGAGCAAACTGCATCTCTTTCTCCGGACTTTGCTACTTCAGTTCCATTCATGGCGGCAACTCCGGCAATCGCGGTCGATGCAGCCAGCAATGTCGAAGTCAGTACGCGACAACACCACAGGGCAACAACTTCCCCCTTAACCTCAAAGATAATTCAGCATTCGATGACTTAGACCTACTTATTGACGCAGGTGTTGATTCATTAAAAATTGAAGGGCGAATCAAAAAATTCGACTACGTTTACACTGTAGTTCACGCCTGGCGCCAACACCTTGATACTTTTGAGGGAAATAATGCAGGTAAATCTAGCAAAGACATTCTTTATAAAGTATTTAACCGCGACCTTTCAAATGGTTTCTTAGCGGATAATATCAACAAGAATATGTTTATTGATAACCCGCGAGACAATTCGGCGCGCTACCTCGCTGAGCAAAAAGGCAACTGCAGCAAGACCGGTGTCGACCACGCTAGAGATGAGATAAATGCCGAGCGATCCAAGATCATTGAAAGCATCGAAAGTAAAATAGAGGCGATGGACCTATCCGGTGAGAATTGTGATTCAAATAACGCGTGTGAAGTTATTTCTCCAGTCAAACTTCAGCATTTGAGGTATCCAAACAATTCGAATATCCAAACAACTCTTTCTGTAATAATATCCTCTGAAAAAGACCTTGAATTCTGCAAAGACACTGGTGCCGATATCTACTTTCAGCTTCCAAGCTCTTTTGAAGATAAAAGAGAATCGCTCTTGAGACTGTTTTCAGAAAATAAAAAAATAATCCCATGGTTTCAGCCAATATTAATAGGAAACGAGTTTGATGCCTCCGCTGACTTCATCGAACGAGCTAAACCTGAATTGATCGTTACAAACAATACCGGAATCGCGGTTGTCGCACAAAGGCTGGGAATACCATGGATCGCTGGGCCTTTTCTAAACCTTGCGAACTCATACAGCCTGAAATGCCTAAAAGAACATCTTAACTGTGCTGGCGCATTTATATCAAATGAGCTCAGCCGCAATCAGATAGGTGCCATAAAAGCCCCAAGCGACTTCAAGTTATTCTACAGCATTTATCATCCTATCATGTTAATGACAAGCCGGCAGTGTTTATTCCACACCGTAACCGGTTGTGAAAAGAATATCGTTAACGACAGTTGCATTAACAATTGTGCAAGATCATCATCAATAACAAATACCAAAGGTAGTGATTTTATAATTGAAAAATCTTCCGGCAATTACCACAAAGTATACAATGATACTAATTCTCTTAATACAGAGATATTAGAAGATATGTCTGATCGCTTCTCAAGCTTTTTCATAGACCAGAGGGCGGTAGCAATAAATACGACTACTTCAGTGAAGAAAGAACGCGTCATACAGCTCTTTAAAAATATAATAGATGGAGATCATATCGCGATAAATGAGCTCAAAAAGGCAATTTACCCCACAACAAACCAGCAGTACAAAAAAGGTATTTAAGAAGTGTGAAAATCTATCCATCGTCCTGTAAAAAATAAATTGTCCTGTCTTAATTTTGCAGAGTGAAATTGCCCTAGGGGGCCGTTTTCTAGAATTTGCATTTTCGTCATATTCTAAGTAGAATAGACTTATGAGGTTATCAATTCATAAAGAATGTTAACAACACGGAGCACTTTATTATGAAAAGCCACAAACATAAAAGAGAAGAGAGACGACATGGGCAAGATATTGTCTGCAAATGTATTAATTACGTTGCCTTAGCCAGCTGGATTATAGCCCTCATCTCTGTTATCATAATCTATATATCTAAACCTGGTTACTACTGGGACACAAAACAAGAGGTCAGTGGGGTCAGTTCTCTGCTTTAACATTTTCAATAATATCCTTTAACTCAGAATATCTGGTTTTCAGTTTATTATCTCCAGATATTTTTTTCTTCAATTTATATGCATTTGCACCTAAAGTATGGACAGATACTTGAAGTTTACCTGCCAACTCATTTAAAGAATAGCGGCCTCGGCAATACTTTCTTACCAAAAGATAAATCATCTGCCTTGGTTCATTATTTTTTCGATATTTTGCAAATAGGGTATCTTTATACCTTAACTTCAAAAAAGATAGCTTTCTATAAATCTGCAAAATAATATACTACTTTTAAAGAAAATGTCAAAGCAGAGAACTGACCCCATTTTTTTTTATAAATAAGAAAATAGAAAAAATAATGATGAAGTATAGCTCTAAAATGAAAATGTTAAACAGAAAAATGAATTTTTCATTCAAAAAGGTAAATCACCACAATAATATATTTGCTTTATATATAGTATAATGAATCTTAGGTGATTCAGACTTGCACAACCATTTGGGATAGATAGTTGTTCCTCTATTACGCACTCTCATAGATACTAGCGTTTGTCTTTCGAAAAACTATCTATCCTTATCCGTTAGGATTTATACATCTTTTAGGTTTTCTGAATCACTCTGCTTTTTGATTTTATTTAGCAAATTTATATTTTTTGTCTCATATAATATCCATAGTTTAATCTTTCTTGAGAATTTTCCGTCTTTTGTACTCCACATAGAAAGCATAATTTTTGTATTTGAAGTTTCCCACTCATTATCATATGAAACCTCACCTATGATTAAACCTTTACCTAAATTTTCAGGATGTCTTTTATAAAACCCCTTATTATCAGAAATATAAACATCATCTGTGAGTTTTGGTGCCCCATATTTAGTACATAGAAGCTCTTTAAAGTGATTATATGCAGATATATACTTGCTTGTGGGTTCTCTTTTTAGTTCTGTGAAATATAGTCCTTGATAAAGTTCGTCATTAATGAAATAATATCCAAATCCCATTGGATAACCTGATATTGTTGCATAACCTATAAGGTCATCTCCATTATTTGTTAATTTGATATTTTCAGTATTTTTGACTTGCTTTTTGGTCATCCCCCATGTTGTATTACGAAAATATCCATCAGCGTTTTTGGTTGCTAAAGTATTTCCATAAACTGAAAAAGTAATAATAACTAAAAATAAATTTATTAAGAGAGGTTTCATTGTTTAGGATTCCTTTTTCTTCTTTTTATTTTCTTCTGGTGTATTATAAATGAATATTTCAGATGCTTGCTTTAGAAGTTCTTCAGTTTCTTTCGTACTTTTCCCTTCAATAAATATTCTTTTAATATCGCCATTCTTTTTATTTTCTATCTCAACTGCTACTTTTCGTTTCCCAGGACTTTTTCTTATTATTTCTATGATTATTTTTGTTAAGAATGGAATACATGCAATTGCTATAGTAATTACTTCAGGAGGAATAAAATCACGGCTAAAATAAGAAATATCATTTTCTTGATAATCCAGATTATTTATTTTTAGCACATTAGTTATTTCTTTTATTACTTCAGAGTCGCCAGTTATTGTTATCATTTTTATATTCCTAACGTGGAAATCACTTATGTTTTATGAGCCTTAGCGAATAAAATATTAAGTGTATTGATTAGGTTATAGGTTAATTTTTATTTTCTGGATATTGTCCAATTTCTATAATATTGCCTTCTGGATCTTTAAATGTAAAAAATCTATAAGGCATAATTATATTCAAGTAGCAAATCTCACTTACATCATCTGATATTTTGCTGATTCTTTCATGCTCAGAGTCTATATTGTCTGTCAAATAAACAGGAATACATGTATTGCCATGAATTGTGTCGGTTTCATGAGACGTTTTTGGAATATCATGCTTTCTGTCATAACTTTTATTTACAATAAATAACAGATTTCCATTTCCATGAAGGTTTGCCCATCTGTCTTCAAAGGTATCTGTAATTTTCCTTTCAAAAATTCGCTCATAAAAATCTATAGCTATTTGTAAATCTTCTACAAGAATTAAAATTTCATTAACTTTTGAAATACTCATGTCTCCCTAACTCCTTTTCCTATAACGTTAATTCTATTGATTCGTGTTTTGTTTTTCTAAATTACTGTGATTAAGTATAATAGCACTT
>CAZGAI010000307.1:0-1746 GCA_964523175.1 uncultured Victivallales bacterium
CCATTCCCGACAACATCTCAAAATACGTTCAGCGATGGTTGATATGGGTAAAATCTGTGCATGGTAAAAAAAACTGGTGTACGTGCGACCGCATTTGGCTGAATTCAACTCTCTTGGATCCTTGGACTGCTACAACGGGTCCGGCGCCACCCCTGCTGGTTCCTATTCTATTTGTATGCATCGCCGGCTCTAACGCAGATCTGGACTTTACCTGTGAGTCCGGTATTGGGAACGCATCCTGATCTAACGACTGCACGGCGGGGTCCGCCAACTCATGGTTAACCAACTGTGCGGACGCTTCTGGCTTAGGCCCGGCGGGTTCTGGCGGCGAGCAGCCTCGCTCCAACGCGTACGGTAATACCCTTGTCAATTTCCCAAATACTTATAGAGTGCGCACCCTTACAAGACGCTAGGGACGGAGCATACGGTCGGCCAGTGGTAGCCCTGCGCTCGTCTCGCAAATCCCGCCAAATTTGCAACCGGCTTCTGGTCGCCCCTTCCAGTATGGCTCGCAGGACATGCCGCACTTTATACCTCATAAACGGTAAAATGAAGAAGAGCGGGAAAAATCAGGTCAAAGTTGATATTCCTGATGATCTGGCCCGTGAAAATAAAATGTAAAGATCACCCTGAGGAACTGAAAATAGATCCAAAGACCCGTGAAAGTCTTGTAAAAGTTGGGGAGGTTGTTGTTGACTATCTTGCGTATCGCGACGCCTGCATACTGTCTTTACGATTGATATGAGATGCCGGTGTAACCATCTCTTTAGTCTTTAAAACACCTCTTCAATTTTGTTCCAAAATTCACCATGTAATGTGGCTTTAAGTTTATAGCATGGTGTATTCATGGCCAGATCAAAAGAATTGTGGAAAACTATATGTACCATTTTTTTCTCATCTTCTTTAGAGATTTTTTTCCAATAGGACTCCCAAACCTGTTTACTGCTTTCAAATATTTGCTGAGCAGCAACTGTTGTGGTTAATGGTACAACTTCATCTTTATCTGATTGCTCAAGAAAAAAAATAGCTTTTAATGGAACTGAATGTTTAGTATTAAATTTACTTTGCTTTAGGTTCCATAAATGGTCGCTCCAGGTCGGCATAGGATGTACTTTATAACTGTTATCTATAGTTTTAACTATAAGAGCCATGTCGTCTGATAAAGGGTTCCAATATGATGGTAATCTTCTACTGCAGGTAGATTTACCTGTCCCCCCCTGGGCTGCTATTAATATGCCCTTGCCATTAAACTCTGCCAGAGCTGCATGAACTGGCCCTGTCCCGTTCTTTTCAACATAATATCTGAACAGCGGCTTCAATGAGGACCACATATTAATGAATTTAATCTCTTCGTGATTGATGTAGTCAAGGTTGAGTTCAATAAAATCTTCATGGTGTTCATCATGTGACCAAATTCTATATACAGCACCCTGTTTATAGTTGTTCCAATCGGTAGTTTTATTTATTTCGGGTAACTTATTACCATGCTTTAATGCTAAAAAATTAAGAATTCTGTCAAATGAACTATCTTTAGTTTCTTCCAACTGCATGATTTCAGCTAGGCTCTCAAGCCATGGAGAAATTGAGTCTGTAGATTTAAAGCACCAGGTAGTACCATCTGCAAGTGGTAACTTATAGGTAATATTATCATCATTAAATTGTTTTATCATATGTTTCTTCTAAGTAAATAATTATCAAGTTATCAAGTTATCAAGTTATCAAGTTATCAAGTTATCAAGTTATCAA
>CAZGAI010000307.1:1846-5194 GCA_964523175.1 uncultured Victivallales bacterium
TCAAGTTATCAAGTTATCAAGTTATCAAGTTATCAAGTTATCAAGTTATCAAGTTGAACCTTACGAACCTTACAAACCTGATAAACCTGATAACTTGATAACTTGATAACCCTATAATTCATCAAAGAATGCATGGTAATCTTTTTCCGAGTTAAAAAGTGCCTGGTGTGTTCCAATCAGGGGAGGTTTTTTGCCTCTCAGGAAAATTATTTTATCAGCACCTTTAATTGTACCAAGCCTATGGGCAATAGTGAAAGTTGTTTTATTTTTTACAACATCCGGGAGATGGCTGTAAATTGAATGTTCAGTGACATTGTCAAGTGATGCTGTGGGTTCATCGAATATGAGTATATCAGGATTCTTTACAAGCGCGCGGGCAATTGAGAGTCGCTGTTTCTGTCCTTCCGAAAGATTAATCCCTCCTTCAGTGAGAGTTGTGTCGTATTTTTCCGGAAGTTGGTCAATGAAATCATGTATATCAGCAGTTTTTGCAGCATTAATGACATCTTCATCTGTTGCATTATGATTTCCATATTTTATATTATCAATTATTTTACCTGAAAGAAGTAAAGTGCTTTGTGCAACGTATCCAATACGTGACCTAAGTGATCTGACATTTAGTTCAGAAGCGGGATTATCGTCGAAGAAAATATCACCTGAAAGCGGTATATAAAAACGCATTATCAGGCTAATCATAGTAGTTTTGCCTATTCCGCTCTCGCCGATAATAGCCCAGTGTTCGCCGGGACGAGCTTTCAAAGAAATATTCTGCAGAACAGGTTTTTCCGGATCATAAGAAAAAGAAACGTTTCTAAACTCAACTTCACCTGTCAATTTTTCAACCTTTTTCCCACTGTCTGTGTGTGTCTCCGGAATTGTTTCAAAAAGCGCGGCAGTTCTCTGCAGTGCTGCTCTGCTGCTCTGTAGCTGGTTTGCTGCAGATGAAAGGTAGTTAATCGGACCATACACATAGCCCAAATAAGATCTAAAAGCAATCAGTGTACCCAAAGTCCAAAAACCGGTTATTACCCAGTATGCCCCGAAACCCAGAACAAAAAACCCTGCAACCTGAGGTATAATACTCTGCACAACACCGTTGAGGGCACCCAGCATATATCTTTCATTTGCAAGCTGGTTGTTACGTTTAATTTCATCGGTTATTTGGGTAATCGCATGTTTCTCTGTAGAAAATGATTTTATTAGAGGAATGGAAGCTATAACTTCCTGAAATACGGATGAATATCTAGCACCTCTTTCACTGCCCTGATGACTCATAATATAAGTTTTTCGTGCAAAATATTTAGTCACTAATAGTGGAATAGGAAGAAATATGACAATAGGTATAGCAATTCTCCATTCCAGATAGAACAAAAAAATAACACCCCCAACAAACCTGATTGCCTGGTTAAACACCTGAACTATAGTACTTGAAAAAAACCATTTAACACCACTGAGATCACTGGTAAGCCGTGACATCAGGTAACCCCGGTGTATTTTGTCAAAAAAAGTTTTTGGGAGAGCAAAAACTCTATCTAAGAGACTCTCCTGTAAATGCAGCATTACTTTCTGGTCAAACCGCGTATTGTAAAAGCCCTGAATCTTACCTGATACCTGATTAAAAACTGCAATAATAACAATTAGCCCAAGCATAGGAAGCAGCATGGCCATCTTTTTGTTCAATATTACATCATCAATAAGATAACGTGATATCATCGGCATAGGAAAGCTTAGAAGCGAATTTACCAGCAGTAGTGAATACGCGAATGCCCCTATTTTCCAGTACTTTAATACCGAAGGATACACATGCTTCAGGTTATCCCTTATTCGACCATATTTCCTTTCATGAGAAATATGGTCTTCAGGTATATCTAAAGAAAGTGCATTTTTTAATAATTTTAGCCAGTTATCCATAGAATCAGGTTATCAGGTTGTAAAGTTGTCATGTTATAAAGTTGTCATGTTATAAAGTTAAAAGGTTAAAAAGTTTGTAAGGTTTTAACTTTATAACCTTGTAACCTTCAACTCTTTAACCCCTAGCATATTCATATTCGCTTCCGGGTTTTATTCTTGAAGCTGGAAAAAGGCCTGCTTTATGCGCTTCTTCACAGTACCAGTGAGGTGCAAATAAATCTCTGTGCCTGTAATAGTTCATAGCAACACATGATCCTAGGCACATATGCTTCATTATACAGTCTTTGCATATGCCTTTTAAGTCATTTGGGAGACCTTTACGGATATCAGTCAGTACTTCACTATTATTCCAAATATCTGCAAGTTTATCTTTTGCAGCATGACCGAAAACGAGTTCAGGGACTGTTTCGCCTATGCCGCAAAGTGCATATTTACCACTCCCGAGAACTCCGACGATTCCGAATATGCCGCATTTGCCGCTGGACTTTGTGAATATTTTACTTAAAGGTCTGAATGCTGCTGTATGGGAGTAGACAACCCTGATTTTTGCGTTTGGAGCTAGGTCATTTTCAACCCAGGCACCAAGTTTTATGAGTTCTTCAATAGATAGAGTTTCTCCGGCATCATGCATCTGTTCTCCCCTTGCAGTAGGAGTGACAAGATTGAATTTAACGGATTCCATACCCTCTTTTTCTGCAAGTCTAACAACTGATTCCATCTGATCGACATTATTTTTCATTATTGACATAATTAGCTGAGGACGTAAACCTGCTTTTTTAAGATTTCTTGCTCCTTCAAGAGCAGCATCAAAACAGCCTTCAACACCTCGGACCCATTCATGAGTTTCAGCTTCTGAGCCATCAAGACTTACTGAAACAAACGGGTTATTACACTTTATAATTTTTTCAACTATTTTCTCTGTACACACTACACCATTTGTCTCAATTGTCAGTCTAAGATTCTGCTCTGCTATATGCTCAAGAATTTTTTCAATGTCAGGGTGAATTAGCGGTTCACCGCCTGTGAGCTTGACTCCGCTCATTCCTAACTCTTTACCCTGTCTGATGATATCCTTAAAAAGTTCGAAGTCCAAAAATGGATATTTTTTTTCTTCTGCGCCTTCATAGGGAGGAGCAATCCAGCAGTGCCTGCATTTAAGATTACAACCTTCTGTTAAATAAAAATAAATTGTATTAAGATAGTACCCGCATTCAGGCACTGGAATCTGATTTTTGTTTTGTTTTTGTTCTGTCATAGTAATAATTCTTTAATGTGTTATTAAGGTTTTCATGCTGTCAGAAAGTTTAGAAAAATAAGCATCATATGGCTTATTGCAACAAAGCAGGCTGGCGTAAAACCATTTACCGTCCTCTGACCTCTGACCTCTGATTACTGATTACTGATTACTGATTACTGATTACTGATTACTGATTACTG
>CAZGAI010000308.1:0-5147 GCA_964523175.1 uncultured Victivallales bacterium
CAAATATAACTAAAGTGCATGGTTGAGTAGGGCTCGTGGTTGTATCGTGATGTTGGCTGCAATTGTGAGCTTTTAGTACTTGAAACATGTTTCAATATCCTTTTTTTATATAGGATTGAGAAGAGTGATGCGGTTGCATCAAAACTGGGCAATTCTAATAGATAAAAATATACTGTTTAGTTATCTCTTTTTACATAGATAGACTGTAAATAGCAGGAAAATTAGTGTTTGATATGGTATAGTATTTGTTAAAATTAGATATTTTAATTTTATAAAGAGGCTGGATCAGTTCGATTAAAATTATTTTTATATGGTAATAGGCTTAAATAAATTAAGATGGATATAATGGAACATAAATGTATGGATTCAAATAAATTATTAAACGACAGAAAAGAAAAAATAGGAGATATTCCTATTCGAATTTTGTATAAAGGTGATTTGCAAGCGGCATCTCAAAATGGTTGTATTTTATTTTATCATGGACTAGGAGCGTCCAAAGATATACAGTCAAAAGAGTTGGTGGACTTAGCTAATTCAGGGTTCTTAGCTGTTGGTGTTGATAATGTAGGTCATGGAGATAGAGTGTTTGCAGATTTTAAAGAACGTTTCTCTGAAAATAACCCTGAGAGAGTGAAGAATATTGTAAGTGCAGTAAGTGAAACTGCTTCTGAAATCAATATTCTAATAAATTGGTTGACCGATAGACAAATATTGCAGAATAATAAACTGGGAATAGTAGGTATCTCTATGGGAGCATTTATTGCTTATGCTATTCCTATGTTTGATAATAGATTCAAGACTATGGTAGCTATTCTCGGATCACCGCTATGGCAGGATAGTCCTGAAAGCCCTCATAATAAAATAACATTTTACTCTAAACTCTCCTTACTATCTTTAAATGCAGCTAAAGATAATATTGTTCCGGCTGAACATGCAAAGGAATTTCATCTGAAATTAAAAAACAAGTATTCTGATTATGAGAAACGTTTTAAATACATCGAATATCCAAATTCCGGACACTTTATGGAAGAAGATGAATGGTATGAGTGCTGGAATGAATGTCTGAAATGGTTTAAAAACCGCATGACACTGAGTTTTGCAAGCGGCTCACAATAATATACATTATTTTTGAACCTTGAAAATTTAAGATATTTCGATATTTTAGGTTATTACCTATAATCAAATCAGTCTATTTTTAATAAATATTAGAAAAACATTGAGGTCAAACTTACTTCATGGAACCGGATACAGAAATACCTTCTATATATATATCAGGAATTGGAACAGTCGGTGCTTTTGGAAGAGGTATAGAACGCTTGGGAAATGCATTATTGCAGTGCGACGTGTCTGCGATTTTAACAGAAGTTTACGGTATAAATAAACAAGTTCCAGTTTATTCTGTTGCGAAAGAAGATCTAAAAGAAAAAGCTCTCTCCCGTAAAATGAGACGTGCTGATAAATTCAGTAAAATGGCTGCTGTTGCAGCGTTTGATGCCTTTAATGACAGTGGATTTTCTATTGATAGTGCTGATAATTCCATGGGGATTATTCTCTCAACAGCTTTTGGCCCTCATGCTACAACTTTTGATTTTTTAGATGGATATATTGATTTTGGTGAGAGTGCCGTTTCACCCACTTCTTTCTCACATTCAGTACATAATGCGGCGGCTTCATATATTTCCAATATTCTTGGTGTAAGGGGGCCTACCCAGACCGTTACTGATTTTAATCTTCCATTTCAGAATGCACTGTTACTAGCTCAAACTTGGCTGAAGCAGGGGAGATGCAAAAATATTCTGTTTGGGTGTGTTGATGAGCTTGGCCCGCAAATGGAATATGTATTCAGCCGAAAATATAATTATGCTGATGACGGCAAAATACACCCATTTAGTTTCTCTGCAACCCCCAGGATGGTTCCTGGAGAAGGCTGTACTTTTTTTATGTTGACGACCGACCCCAATTCTAAAAAATACTGTAAGATCTCTGATATCAATTTTAATTGCAGTTTAAGTACTGATACTGATGTTAAACTAATTGATGCAGATGGAATGTCAGGAAGTGAAACTCGTTATAAGAATATTGCTTCTTCTTTAAACAATAAGGCTTTAATGGCTGCATACCCCCATGCCTTTGGCAGTATGAAAATCAATACAGCATTTCATTGTGCCATTGGAGCTTTGATGTTAAAGAAGCAGTGTGTATATCCCTGCCATGTTCAGAGTAATAAATCTGATTTTAATATAAGTACCCATTATGAAAGCAGGGCTGTTAACACTGTTTCCTGTCTGAAACTAGAAAAAAATAATAGCCTATCTGAACTTATCCTTGTATCCTGAATTGGAAAATAAATGATCAAAATGCCACTAAAACATAAGTCCTTCATTTTATTTATTATTATATTCCTAATAATATTTTGTAATGCTATCGCCTTGTACTCTGTTGACTCTCTTTTGACTTATAATGCTCCCTGGGTTGGAGATCTTAATGGAATGCTCAAACGAGATACAATAAGGGTTTTGGTTCCGTATAGTAAAACCTTCTATTTTCTTGATGGAGCAGAACAAAAGGGTTTAACCTATGAAATGCTTAAAGAATTTGAAAAATTCATCAATAAAAAGTATAATCGGAAGAATATTCAAGTAAGGATCGTTGTCATACCTACCAGAAGAGATCAGCTTCTAAATGCATTAGTTGATGGTATTGGTGATATTGCTGCCGGAAATCTTACTATCACTTCCAAAAGAGAAAAAAAAGTTGATTTTTCTACACCGTTTCTTACTGATGTAAATGAAATTATTGTAACAGGACCAAAACAACCTGAAATCAAATCATTGCAGGGGCTCAACCTATATATCAGAAAATCAAGCAGTTATTATGAAAGTATTACCAAGTTGAATCGAAAATTGGCCAAGCTTGGAAAATCGCCTATTCGATTATCTTTTGCTGACGAACTGCTTGAAGATGAGGATATTCTTGAAATGATAAATGCAGGCATGATACCAATGACTGTTATTGATAGCCATAAGGCTAAGTTTTGGGAAAAAATATTTAAAAATCTTAAATTCTATTATAATCTAAAACTTAGAAAAAACGGAAGTATTGCATGGGCATTTAGAAAAAACAGTCCTCAGTTAAAAAATGTAATTGATGAATTTGTTAAATCCCATAAGAAAGGAACTCTTATGGGTAATATCTTATTTACTAAGTACTTAAAAAATACAAAATGGATTACTAATTCGCTTCATAGTGATAACATCAAAAGATTTAATGAGACATCCGGTTTCTTTAAAAAATATTCAAAGCTATATAATTTTGACTGGCTTTTTATTACAGCTCTCGCTTATCAGGAATCACGCATTAATCAAAACCTAATTAGCCGGGCAGGGGCTGTTGGAGTGATGCAGATTCTTCCATCAACTGCTAGAGATTCAAGTGTTAATATTTCAAATATTTATAAAATAGAGCCTAACATAAATGCTGGAACAAAGTATCTTCGTTATTTACATGACAATTTCTTCAAAAATACAAATATGGATCAGCGTAACAGGCTATTTTTCTCTCTAGCAAGCTATAATGCAGGCCCGGGAAGAGTGAAGAAGCTGAGAAAAGAAGCAGCTGCTTCAGGCTTTGATGAAAATAAATGGTTCCAAAATGTGGAAATTATAGCAGCTAAGCGTATTGGCCGTGAAACTGTAAGGTATGTTAGTAATATATATAAATACTATATTATATACTCGATTATTGCTGATGAAGAAAAAAAGAAAAGCAATATAAAATACCCAAAACGTAATAACTTTAGGTAAATATTATTGAAGAATTAGGCTGATATTTCTTATAGTTACCAAAAATAAAAATACCCCCGGTATAAAAAATTACAGGACTAACTTATTATGAAAAATCCTCTAGAAAAACATGTGTATGAACTTAGGACAAGAGAACGCCAGGAAGATATTAGAGGACCTTTTTTTCGTGATCAGACAGCTATTATACACTCACTGCCTTTTAGAAGATTAAAACACAAAGCACAGGTATTTTTCTCTCCTGAAAACGATCATGTTTGTACTAGAATTGAGCATGTGATGCATGTTGCTACTATCGCTGCAACAATATGTAAAGGGTTAAATAAAAATGAATGGCAGCTTGATGGAGAAATGGCTTTTGCTATAGGCCTTGCGCATGATTTGGGCCATGCACCGTTTGGACATGCTGGTGAAATTGCACTGAATGCAGTATTGAGAGACAGCGATTTTATTCATGAAATAAATAGTTATCGGGTAGTAGAATATTTGACTGACTTAAACTTGACCTATGGTGTTAAAGACGGTGTAATATGCCATAATGGGGAGTTGTTTGAACAATATCTTGAGCCGCATCAAACCTATAAAAATCTTGATAGTATCCATGATAGAAACTGTATTCCTAGTTCTTTTGAAGGTTGTATTGTCAGATTTTCAGATAAGATTGCATATTTAGGCAGAGATATTGAGGATGCTGTTTCTGCAGGATTAATAAAACATAATGACATTCCGGTTGCAATACGAAATGAACTGGGGTGTGATAACGGAGAGATTATCAATAAACTAGTTATCGACTTAATAAACAGTTCTATTAATAGCAATAAGATAGAGCTTTCTGACGATAAATTTGAACTATTTGTGAAACTTAAAAATTTTAATTATGAAAACATCTATAATCATGAAAAAAATCTGCGTTACATAGATTATTCAAAAAAGGTAGTTGAAATATTATTTGAATATTTGATGAATAAATATACTAAATACGGCTATGATTTCAGCGCCTATTCAAATACACACATGGACCTGGACCAATGGTTCGGTGAGTTTCTTGAAAAAATGTACCCGCTCTATGAAAAAGAAAAAACTAAACCCGAGAGAGTCATCGCAGATTATATTGCAGGAATGACAGATTCTCATGCATTAAAATGTGTTAAAAGCATAATTATCCCCACTCCTATTATTTGAGTGAGTCAAAAGTGGAAGTCAAAGAAGAAGTCAATGGGGTCACCCATTTAAGGTTTTGTCACCCCACTGATTCTTGAAAATGTTAAAGCAGAGACCTGACCCCATTGATTCCTGCGGGCTGCCGGGAGAAATCGTCGCCGTCTGGTAATGAATGAAACAGCATTG
>CAZGAI010000309.1:0-5146 GCA_964523175.1 uncultured Victivallales bacterium
ATAATACGAGCATATCTTTTTGAGAAAGATAAAATTTAAAAGTGAGCAGTAAACAGTAAACAGTAATCAGTAATCAGTAATCCGTAATCAGTTTTTTTATAATTCTCTGCTAAAATCATTAATAAATGGCGTAGAACTATGCTGATTACTGATAACTTCTCACTGATTACTGAGCTTATCTTATTATTAGATATGCTCTAATTACGGCTGAACTGCTGGTTTTATATCAGTTTAAATATATATTGTGTTTTGAATTAAATTAGGGAGAGATTACTATGAGATTAATATTAGCTATTTTGCTGCCGTGGTTGCAGTTTTTTACTATTGGACGCCCATTTGCCGGACTAATATGTTTGATTTTGCAAATTACGTTAATAGGTTGGCTGCCTGCAGCTATTTGGTCTGTTTATGCGTTAAGCCAGTACAAAACTGATAGAAAAATAGAAGAAGCGCTGGGTAAAAGATATTAACTATAATATCTGTGACCTTTAAATGAAAAGATAATATAAGGTTTTCCTGATGGTAGAAAATATAACACCAGTTATTTTTAGTGCAGAAAATATAAATGTTTCTTATGGAGAACAGGTTGTTCTGGACAACGCCTCCCTGACTGTCCATACAGGAGAAAGTATAGGTTTTGTAGGCAGAAACGGTTGTGGTAAATCTACTTTTTTAAAAGTCTTAAGTGGGACAGAAGAGGCTGACTCCGGTAAGGTTATGAGGAAAAGAGATTTAACTGTTTCCTATCTATCTCAGGAGTTTACTCTTGATAACACGAAAAGTGTTTATGAAAATATTTTAAGTGGAGCTGCACGTATTACAGCTTTGATCAATGAATATGAAAGCCTGCCGCATGATTCGAATAGGGCTCATATACTTGAAACTCAGATAAACAGGTGCGATGGCTGGAACTTAGAAAATAGAATCAAAGTTGTAATGCATGCTGTAAAAACGGTTAATGCTTCATTCCAGGTTGATAAGCTTTCCGGAGGAGAAAAGAGAAGAGTTGCATTGGCTCAGGCTATTGTCGGACAGCCGGATTTACTCATACTCGATGAACCTACCAATCACCTTGATACTGATTCTATTGAATGGTTGGAAAAGTTTATCGCTTCATATAAAGGGACCGTTATTTTTGTCACTCATGACAGGTATTTTCTTGATAACCTTGCGACAAGAGTAATAGAGCTATTTAGGGGTAATTTTTATTCATATCAGGGAAACTATTCAGATTATCTTGTTGGTAAAGCAAAAAGGCTTGCTATAGAAGAAAAGACTGAGCTTAAAAGACAAAGCTTTATAAGAAGAGAAATCAGCTGGATTCGCAGTTCGCCACGTGCTAGAACATGTAAGTCACAAAGTAGAGTTAACAGGTTTTATGAGGCTGCAAATCAGCTTCCGCCTGAACCCGAACTTGATGTAGACCTCATCATTCCACCTGCAAAACGTTTGAGTGACAAAGTAGTTGAGTTTAAAGATGTGAGCTTTTCCTACAATAACAATGTGCTCTTTAAAAATTTCAGTTTCAGTTTTCCTTCTGGTTCCAGAATTGGTGTTGTAGGCAAAAATGGATCTGGTAAAACTACGTTGTTAAAAACTGTAATAGGTACCTTAAAACCTACCTCTGGTAAAGTTGAAATTGCTTCAAATGTCGGATTTAACTATATTGACCAGGAAAGAATAAAGTTGGATGAAACTAAATCCGTTTATGATGAAATAGGAGAGGGGCGGGACTTTGTTAAACTTGGTGATGAAAAACTGTCCATCTGGGCATATTTAAAGAGATTTTTATTTGATGATGATCGCATTAAAACAAATATAGCTCAGCTCTCCGGTGGTGAAAAAGGGCGGTTGTTACTCGCTAAAATATTAAAGAACGGCGGGAATTTTATTGTTATAGATGAACCTACTAACGATTTGGATCTGCAGACTTTAAGGCTGCTTGAAGAAGCATTAATCGGGTTTAAAGGTTGTGTCTTAGTTGTCAGTCATGATAGATATTTTTTGAACCGTGTGTGTACTGGTATTCTTGCTTTTGAAGATGATGGTGAAATTGTGTATCATGTTGGCGATTATAATTATTATTACGATAAAAGATTAAAGCATATAAAAGCCGTTAAAGATGTGGAGAGAAAAGAGAAAAATAACGAAAATACTGCAAAGAAATATAAATCGGGACCTAAAGTTAGAAAGCTTAAATGGAAAGAGGAGCGTGAACTTGAAACTATAGAAGAGCGTATCCTTGAAGTTGAAGGAAATATTGAACGAATTGAATCCATCTTCGGCAGTCCGGGTTTCTTTGAAAAATACGGCGATAAATCAACGGAACTGCAGGATGAATTGGATAATAATAAGGAAATGGTGGAATCTTTATATAAACGCTGGGAAGAATTGGAAAATATTAAGAACGGAGTGGAAGAATAGAGTCTGTTATAGGTCAATCCCAGTCGGGGTTGATTATGTTGATTATGTTGATTACATTACCACGGGTTGCACCCGTGTCTATTAATATTCTTCCCTGTTCGGGATATAAAATTCTGTAGATTTAATCCGATGGATTAAATTCGAATCAATATCAACCTTATATGGGCTGGACAATACCTATCCCAGAGGGATAAAATATAAATAGCCGTAGGTGAAACCTACGGGTGTAATGCGAAACAGATTTCAACCCTAAATGGGTTGGAGCAAAACGGAATTAAAACATGTCTACATATACGCAATTGTTTTACCATATCGTTTTTAGTACAAAGAATCGTGAACGAACCATTATATCACAAAACCGCGAATTGCTTTTAAAATATATCTGGGGGATTATAAAAAATAAAAAATCTCATCTTTACAGAATTAATGTGGTAGAAGATCATATTCATATATTGACGCATATTCATCCTTCAATTGGCTTATCCGATTTTGTTAAAACAATAAAAGTTTCTTCGTCTGTTTGGATAAAAGAAAATGATTTGTTCCCATGTTTTCAACATTGGCAGGATGGGTATGGCGCGTTTACATGTTCGATAAATGATAAAGCTAGGCTGATTGAATATATTATAAATCAGGAGGAACATCATAAGAGAGTTTCTTTTCTTGATGAATATAAAATTTTGCTGAAAGAAGCCGGAGTAAAATTTGAAGAAAGATATTTACAATAAGGAGTTCAACCCGCTTCGGGGTTGAATTGTTTTTTTTGTCATATTACCACGGGTTTCACCCGTGGCTATTAATATTCATCCCTGTTCGGGATGAAAAAATATTGATATTATATAAGATTTGCCTCATATCCCAAAGGGATAAAATGTAAATAGCCGTAGGTGGAACCTACGGAAATAATGTGTAATAATCATCAACCCTGAATGGGTTGAACAAATCAACAGAATAACAAGGAAGCAAAAACATTGAACAATACAATATATCTAGTTGATGCATACGCGCATATTTATCGTGGTTATTATGCTGTAAGAGCATTGAGTACCTCTGATGGGATACCTTCAAACGCTATTTATGCAGTTGGTAGATTCCTCTTAAAATTGGAAAAAGAATATTCACCTGACCTGGGTGCCTTTGTTTTTGATTTGGGACCGCCGGTAAAACGTTTGGAAATTGCGCCTGATTATAAAGCAAATCGTCCGTCGATGCCGGACGATATGAGACAGCAGATTCCTGTGATTAGAGAAATGATTAAGGCGGCTGGTTGGAATCTGCTTGAAAAGGAAGGTAATGAAGCAGATGACATACTCGCAGCATTGGCACATCGTTTTACTGATAATCCAGTAAGAATCATTAGCAACGATAAAGATATAGCACAGTCGATTGATGAACGCGTTCAAATGTTGATTACTGTACCTAGAGTTAAAGGATTTGTTATTAGAGATATTGAAAATGTAATTAAAAAGTTTGAGGTAAAGCCTGAGCAGGTTGTAGACTATTTATCACTAATCGGTGATAGTTCGGATAATATCCCCGGCGTGAACGGTGTTGGACCTAAAACAGCAGTGAAGCTGCTTCAGCAGTTTGGTTCAATTGATAAAATGGTCCAGAGGGTTGACGAAATAAAAAAAGTATCATTAAAAGAAAAAATAGCAGGTTCAACAGAGATTATGAAAAAGAACCAGGAGCTTATTACACTTGATACATCCATTGAACTGGAAAACTGCAGTTCTCTGGATCATCTTAATATGCGTTTGCCCAATATTGATAAACTGCTGGATATTACAAATAAATATGAACTTAAAAGTCTGGCACAGGAATTTAGCAAAATCTATGAAAATCGCATGAACCCCTCACTCTTTGACTTCTAACTAAAGTTTAGGAGATAAAAATTCTTATTAAATGTTTTATAGTTAAAGAGTGCGCCAACTTTTATTAAGTTCATTGTTTTGCTGTTTAAGGCTATTTGCTGCAAAGCAGTTTAGTTTTGTAGCCTTGTGGTTTTAACCCAAGGGGGGGTGTGAATTAAAAATTGCGTGTTGAAAGTACGCTGTAATGGCCAAGCTTAACGGTAACTCAAAATTGTAGTCGAAGTTTACTGGTGTAAGGTCCTGTCAACCAAAATGATCACCAAAAAGAGAATAGAGATATGAAATATAGCTGGCGATGGTATGGTCCAAGCGACCCTGTTTCGATTTCAGATGTTAGGCAGGCAGGTGCAGATGAAGTTGTAACAGCTTTACACCATATACCTAATGGTGAAATCTGGAGCGTTGAAGAAATTGAAAAAAGGATAAAGGAAGTTGAGTGGGATTTTGATGACAATCGTGCTACGGGATTAAAATGGACCGTTGTAGAAAGTGTTCCAGTGCATGAAGATATCAAGAAAAGAACTGGCAATTATTTTCAGTATATAGAAAACTATAAACAGTCGCTTAGGAATCTTTCAAAATGTGGGATTTATAATGTGATTTATAATTTCATGCCGGTGCTTGACTGGACAAGAACTGATCTGTATTTTAAACTTCCTTCCGGAGCTAAAGCTTTGAAGTATAATCATATTGCTTTTGCTGCATTTGAACTTTTTCTACTGAAAAGAAAAGGTGCCGGGGAGAATTATTCCGAAGAAGAAAAAACTGAAGCTGAAAAATATCTAAAAACTTTAGTTGATAGTAAAAAACTAGAACTTATTAAAACAATAATTGCTGGACTTCCCGGT
>CAZGAI010000310.1:0-5134 GCA_964523175.1 uncultured Victivallales bacterium
AACCGATAGTAAATGTTTTTACCGGTTCTTTAGTAAACTGTGACATTAGACCGGTTATAATTGTGGAATCTACTCCGCCAGATAGAAATGCTCCAAGAGGAACATCCGACATCAATCTTTTACTCACAGATTTTTCAAGAAGAGCACGAAGTTCATGCTTTGCGTCATTGTAGGAAATAGATATCTTATCTTTATAATCGCATTGCCAGTATTTGGAGATTTTAAATTCTTTTCTCCGGATATTAAACTCTAAAAAAGAAGCAGGGGGAAGTTTAAAAACATTAGAATAAATTGTAGATGGCTGCGGTATATACTGCAGGGTTAAATAATCATGAACAGATTGATGGTTTACAGCTCTGTCTAAGTCAGGATGTCTGACAAGTGCCTGCAGTTCGCTGGCAAAAATAAAAACTTTATTGTTTCTGAAGTAATGTAGCGGCTTTTGGCCCATACGATCTCGAGCAATATATATTAATTGCCTGTTTCTATCATAGATAGCAAATGCAAACATTCCTTCCAGGTGTTTGACACAGTTCTTGCCATATTCTTCATAAAGATGAAGTATAGTTTCAGAATCACTGTCTGTTTTATATATATGACCACGTTTTAACAATCTGTTGCGAAGTTCAAGGTGGTTATATATTTCACCGTTAAAAGTCAGCCAGATACTGTCATCTTCATTTGACATTGGCTGATGACCGTTTGCAAGATCTATTATGGATAGTCGCCTGTGCCCCAAACCTACGTTTCCAAAGAGCTTAAGACATCCTGCATCAGGGCCACGGTGAATTTGACTAAAATTTATTTCAGACAGTATTTTTTCAGAAACCGGAGCATTGTCTAAATTAATTATTCCACTTATTCCACACATATTTGGTGACCCCATCTACTGATAACTAAAGTTTTGGACTTCAGATTTGGAAGATAATTTATTATTTTTAGTAAAAATGAGTTATCAAATAAGAAAGGATTGAGGAAGCATTGAAGCAACCTCAATCCTTATTAAGTATAAACTATAAATTTACTCTTCTTCGTGAACTAATTTCGGTTTTCTGGCGGCAAGTGCTTCATCAAGCCTTTGAACCGGTGTTTTTAGAGGACATTTTTTGAGATCTTCCGGATTATTTTTTGCTTCTTCTGCAAGTTCAATCATTGCATTTGCAAAAGCTTCAATAGTTTCTTTGCTTTCGGTTTCAGTCGGCTCAATCATCAATGCCTCATGCACTATTAGAGGAAAGTACATTGTAGGAGGATGAAAACCTTTATCAAGAAGCCCTTTGGCAATATCCAGAGCGTGAATTCCGTTTTCAATCTGCATATCTGCAGAGAAAACACATTCATGCATACAGTAGCGGTCAAATGCCTTCTTATAGTGCGACTCAAGTTTCTTCTGCATATAATTTGCGTTTAATACCGCATTTTGAGATATTCTTAGAAGACCCTCTTTCCCTATTGTAAGCATGTAAGCATAAGCTCTCAATATTATTCCAAAATTACCATAAAACGGTGCGATATAGCCCACGCTTTCAGGAAAATCATATTCGAGACCATAACTACCGTCAAAATGTTTAACAACACGTGAAATCGGCAGATATGGAACAAGTTTTTCTGCAACTCCCACTGGCCCCGAACCTGGACCACCGCCTCCATGAGGAGTGGAAAATGTTTTATGCAGATTTACATGCATAACATCGAAACCAAGATCACCGGGACGTAATCTACCCAAGATAGCATTTAGATTCGCACCGTCGCAATATGCTAATGCGCCAACTTCATGAGCCAGGCGGCAAATTTCTTTGACATTCTCATCAAAAAGGCCAAGTGTGCTTGGAGTTGTGAGCATAAAACCCGCAACGTCAGGCCCGAGGGCTTTCTTGTAAGCATCCATGTCTACATTGCCACGGCTGTCTGTCGGAATTTCCTTAGTTTCAAATCCAGCCATAGCTGCACTGGCAGGATTAGTACCATGTGCCGCATCAGGAATCAGCATAATTTTTCTTTTATGATCGCGTCTGGCTCTGTGGTAGGCCGCAATCATCATTACACCGGTAAGTTCACCATGAGCTCCTGCAAGAGGCTGCATTGTAAATTTAGAAAAGCCGAGCATCTCACTTAAAATACGCTCTGTTTCATATACTACTTCCAGAGCACCCTGGACAAGTGAACTACCATGCTTTAACTGAGGAAGCAGAGGGTGAAGATTGGCAAATCCAGGTAAACTTGCAATTCTCTCATGGAACTTGGGATTATATTTCATTGTGCAGGAACCGAGAGGATAGAAAGCTGTATCAACTCCTATATTCATATTACTCAGCAGAGTAAAATGACGTATCGCATCCAGTTCGGTTACTTCAGGAAGTGCGGCCGGAGCGGATCTTAATAAATTTTCAGGGATTGCATGTGTCTCTGGTACATCGCATACGGGTAAAGTTGAACCGCGTCTGCCCTTTTTACTTTTTGAATAAATCAATTCCATAATACAGCCTCCATCGCGGTTGCAAGTCCTTTAATTTCTTCACGGGTACGTTTTTCCGTGACTGATATTAAGATCTGATTTTTTCTGTCCTTATAGTAAGTCCCAAGCGGAAAGCCTGCAGCATAACCTTTATCAACAAGTTTCTGAACTATTTCGGATGCATCTACCGGTACTTCAACAACAAATTCATTGAAAAATGGATAATCTCCAACAAGCTCAACTCCTTTTATCTGGGTTAGAGCATCCTTTGCAAAAACAGCTTTTGCTGCACAAAGCTTGGCTACATCACGAAGCCCTTCTTTTCCGAGCAGAGTCATATAAGCTAGAGCAGTTATAAGGCATAAGTTTTCATTGGAACAAATATTTGACACAGCATCACAACGGCGGATATGCTGCTCCCTAGTCTGAAGTGTTAATACATAACCGACTTTACCTGCTCTATCAAGGGTTTCTCCCACGATACGGCCAGGCATCTTCCGCATACATTTTTTAGTAGTTGCCATAAGACCTAAATATGGTCCGCCAAAACTTAAAGGTATTCCCAGGCACTGAGCTTCTGCGGTAACTACGTCAAATCCCATCTCTCCCGGTGTCTTTAGAAGTGCCAGGGCTGTTGGATAAACTGAACATATCGCTAACGCGCGTTTCTTATGCACTTCCTCAACAAAACCTGTCCAGTCTTCAACTGCACCGAAAAAATTAGGGAACTGAACAATAACACAGGCAGTTTTATCGTCTATCTCTTCCAGTAGCGCCTTCTGATCAGAATCTGTAACTCCTGCAGGGATTTCTATAAGTTCAACATCTAAATTATCAGCGTAGCAATGAATCATTTTTCTAAAAATAGGAGATACTGCACCACATACTACTGCTCGCCTTTTTTTAGTCATTCTTACAGCTAACATCATCGCTTCAAAAAGGGCTGTCCCACCATCATAGAGAGATGCATTTGAAACGTCCATCCCGGTTAGACGGCTAATTGCTGTCTGGTATTCAAAAATAGCCTGCAGTGTCCCCTGGGAAACCTCAGGTTGATATGGAGTATAAGCTGTACAAAATTCTGAACGACCTGTTACTTCTCCTACTGCTGCCGGAATCAGGTGGTCGTAATATCCTCCACCTACGAAATTAATCAGACCTGCTGCATTCTTAGCTGCCAGTTCCTGTGCAATACGTGATACTTCAAATTCTGAACGACCTTGAGGAATATTAATTTCAGGATAAGGTTCAGTAATTTCTGTTTTTTTCCACATATCTTCAAAGCTGGTACAGCCAATAGCTTCAAGCATTTCCTTTCTGTCGGAATCTGTATTGGCAATATAAGGCATTTATACCTCCTGTTTTGCTCGTTAACTACAAAACTTATTGGTTGGAATTTTAATAATTGGTAATTAATGGTTTAAAAGACAAACGTCAATAGCCACCTACTATTAGTTAAAAAAGTATAAACTTAATACAGCAAACTTCTCCCGCTGTATTAAATAATAGAAGGTCTATAAACTTTTAACATATGTATTGTATTCTTCTTCTGTCATTAAAGAATCTATGGCAGAAGAATCCTGAGCTTCAATTTTACAAATCCAGGCATTGTCTTCAGCTGATTCATTGACTAACTGTGGATTATCTTCAAGCTCTTCATTTACTTCGGTAATTGTTCCGTTAACTGGAGAAAATACATCAGTCGCAGCTTTAACTGACTCAACTACTGTAAGAACTTCACCTATAGCTGCATCATCATCAACAGCCGGAACTTCAACAAATGTAATATCTCCAAGTTCTTTTGCTGCGTAGCTGGTAATTCCTACAGTTGCAAGATTTCCATCAAGTGATACCCATTCGTGATCTTTAGTGTACTTCTTCATTTTCAACTCCTTGAATTAATTTGTAAATATGATCAATTATCCGTTTAATGAAAAAACTATATCTTCATGCGTACTGAGCCATCTTTATAAAATGGCAATTCCACAACAACACCATTCAGTGCTTTTGAACCAACCTTTAACTGTACTTTATCATCAATCTCAAGCTTATCTTCAATGTTTATGTATGCGAGTACAATGGCTTTTTCCAAAAGAGGAGAAAACATTCCTGAAGTTACAATTCCTATTTCTTTACCTTCGCTGGAGAGAACAGCATTACCATGTCTGGCAGCTCTACGACCTTCCAAAACAATACCTTTTAAAACTTTTGTTGCCTTTGCCGGATCTTTCAATATTGCCTCTGCAATAAAGTTATGCCGTTTATGCAGCATCATAACTTCTGAGAAACCAGCTTCTACCGGAGTTGTTTTTTCATCCATTTCATTACCATAAAGCGGATAACCAACTTCAAGCCTTAAAGTATCTCTTGCTCCGAGGCCTGCCGGTTTAACTTCAGGAAAAGTCATAAGAATATCCCAGAGTTCATTTACTTTGTCAGCAGATACATAAAATTCGAATCCCAATTCTCCTGTATACCCAGTTCTGCTTAACAGTGCTGGTATACCTTTAACTTCGGTTTTAATCCATTTATAGTTACCAGGTAAATCACTTAAATTAAATCCTAATTTTTCCATTATTACACCGGCTAATGGACCTTGCAAATCTATTTTTCCTTTTGTGTTGGAAATTATTTTTGAGCAATAATAGTGGAATTGAAGACGGAAAAGATTTTGAAAGA
>CAZGAI010000311.1:0-5107 GCA_964523175.1 uncultured Victivallales bacterium
TGGCTACTTTCTTATAATAAGCTATGATTTTATTAAAGGCCATTTGCATACCTTTTAGTTTATTAAATTGCTTTATTTTAGATAATTTAGTAGCAATCACAGCACTTGATATTATCTGAAAAATATATATGACTTTCACGATGTAAAACAATGTTGAATAAACTCCAGCATCGTGAGCACTATTAAATACGATGATTAATATGATAATACCAGCATTGTGGTAGATCAGGAACAACAGAGTGGCTATCATGTACTTACTTCCAGAGAATAACCATCTTTCCTGAGTATCCTTTTTCTTTATTGATTTATTGAGTTTTTCTATTTTAAAAAAATACATAATTAAAGATAGGAAAAAGCAAATTGTCCATGAAATCCCATAGATAATGAGTAGATCATTGAGGTTGATTTTATGATAAGTGAAAAAGAGTAAAGTTAGCAGAGTGAGTGATATTCCAGGGACAATTATTCTATCTATGGCAATAGAAAACCCTTTATACCCATACACTAACAATATTCGACAAGTCAGTATTGTGACTGTCATGATAAAAGTATAGTAACAAATGCCTAACAATAGGTTGCTTTTAATGATGGAGAAGCGCAAGTCCAAAATGGCAAAGATAACCAATGCTCCAACACAGAGTAAAAGGCTAAATGCGGGTATGGCCCAAAGGTGAAAGTGAATATAAGTTTTTTCGGTGGCTGATTTCTGGGCTTTTATTAACTGGGTTAGCTCATTTAAGACAGCCTTGTTTTTGCCTAGACTTGTGATAACTAGAGAAATGTTTGCAATTGAAACCGTAAATAGAAAGTATCCCAGTACAGCTGTCCCCATCCATCTAGAAATCAAGATAGTTAGGAGCGTGTATAGGAAGTAGTTAGCAATTGATAATACGGCTAACATAACTTAATTCCTTGGAGTCATATGGCACACCCAATGTGTCTTTTAATTAAATTTTCTTACTGATATTTTTAATTTCAGCTTCGATTGAACTAATCACCGCCTGCACATTGCTTTCATAACTCATAATGCTGACATGGTCACCTTCGATATCATAACTGCAAAATTGTGAAAGAAATCTTTGCATGAATACTTCATCATTAAGATATGGGTAATTCAAAGATTCTTTAGCCTTAAACAGAGTTATTTTTTCGGCATATGGTAGAGCAATATAGTTCTTTACAGTAAGAGCTGAAATTCTGTGTGTCTTTATGAAATGTCTTTTGTAGGAGTCAGGTAATTTCATAAATATACCTCTTAGTTCAACCGGTAGAAAGTTATCCCGAAAATATTCATTGGAAATTGAATCAATGTTTTCTAAGGTATGAGCTTCTAGTTGGTTTTTTTCTTCTAAATTACGAGCAAAACGTAATGGCATTTGATCTATTAGGAAAATATTGGGAACAATCTCACCCTGTGCTCTTAATTGTTGTGATGCTTCATATGCGACAACAGCACCATATGACCAACCACCAAAACAATAGGGCCCATGGGGCAATTTCATGCGCACATAATCAATATACAGAGTCGCTAAGTCTTCCATGTTTTCAATGGGGGCGGCATTACTATGCAGATTATGATAATCGATAGCATAGAATGGCTGCTCTGGACTCATTTGTTTTGCTAGGCCATTATAGATTTCCGCACCAGCCGCAATGGGGTGAATAAATATTAACGGAATATTTGTCCCTTTGTTATTATAAACTAAAATCGGGTCATATTTAGATTTTTTATCAGTTTGAATATTGATATCATTGAATTCCGGCTCTTCAGAAACATTGATATTATTTAAGACAGATTTAATTAACTGTTCTAAACAATTTTTGAAATGTTTTGTGAAGGAAGCGATTTCACCAACCGTAAGTTTATCTTGGTTATACAGTATCTTACCCTGTAGTTTACCTTGGTGCACGAGCATGTTGATTTCAATCAAGTGTGGAAAAATATTCTGAGTGCTTACTGTATTGCTAAAAACATTTCTAGACTGCATAAACAGACCGTTTCTAGCAATTGATGCCTCCATCTGTCCAAAATAATTGAACATGATGGCTGGTGTAGGGTAGTCTTGCTGGTATTTCTTGTTATTTTCTGAATATTTTAATAAACCATAACCAATGCCTCCATCTGGAAGTGCTTCACATTGTTTTTTAATGGATTGAATACAAGTTATGTAATCAATTTCGTCGGCATCAAGATTACACTCTTTTTCAGAAAGCTCTAGTAATACGGGAAATAGGCTGGTGAACCAACCGATCGTTCTTGAGCTGTCAATAGTATCTAAACATGTTTCTCTACCGTGGAGTTCTAGGTCGAGAAAAAGTTGAGTATTGTTTGTCCATTTGGTATGAGCTACGTATAACGCTGATAATAAAATGTCATTAATCTGGAAACTATTAATCTTACTTAAGCTCAGTAATAAGCCGGTTTGCTTTTTACTTAGCTCAATAGGAATCATCTCTCGTTGTCGAATGGGGCTATGATGGTTGGAGCCTAATCCGTCGTCAGAAAACTGTTTTACTAAATGCGCCCAATAGTTTTGCTGTTCTTGGAAAGCATCGCTTTTTCTATATTGCTGTAAAGCCTGGCTGCAAAGCTGAAATGAACTGGTTTTTTCTGGTAATGTAACTTCACTTTGTGAAACAAGTTGCTTGTGGATGCGTTGAAAATCATCAAACAGGATCCTCCATGATACACCATCAATAACCAAGTGGTGAGCAACTAAAACTATTCGATCAAATCCATCATGGTGATTATTGAAATAGCCAACTGAAAACACGGGCCCTTTTTTAATATCTAAAAGATGTTGCCAGTCTTCACACCATTTTTTGATTTCTTCATCTTGTTTATCATTAGCAATCTCAGATAAATCAATAAATTTGATTGTGGGGGTGAAACTAGAATCTTGTTTGTCATAATACTGTTCTACCACGCCTTGAGGTATTTTTTTGAAACGTAATCTGAAGGTATCATGATGTTTGATTATTTTCCTAATGATTTGTGCTAAATGGTCGCTGGTTATCGCTTGTTTTAACTTAAGTAGGTGTGCCTGATTATAGTGATTTTTCTCACTATGATTGAGACTAAAAAACCATTCCTGAATCGGTGTCAGTTCTACACTCCCTTCAGCTAACCCCTGGTCTGATATGATGATGCGGTGTTCTTCACCTGTGCAGGCTGCGAGTTCCTTAATTGTAGGATGTGCAAAGACATCTTTGGGGGTCACATTGATACCAGTTTCACGGGCTTTAGAGTATACCTCAATTAACATGATTGAATCACCACCGAGTTCAAAGAAATTGTCATTTATGCCAACTTTTTCAATTCTTAAAACCGTTTCCCAGATATTACACAATGTTTGTTGTTCTTTACTGACAGCTTCGACAAATCTTTCTTTTCTTGCTTCAGTATCCACGTTGGGGCTGGGTAAACGCTTTTTATCGATTTTTCCATTTTTAGTTAATGGGAAAGTTTTCATCAATAGGTATTGATTGGGTTGCATGTAATCCGGTAAAAATTTCTTCATGTACTGTTTGATTGCTTGGACATCAAGTTTTGAAAGAAACAGATTCCCCATTGGATCATTTGCGTAACATAGATGTTTTTGCTCTGTTTCGAGTTTGAGCTTGTAGGCGTTTATTTTTACTTTTACTTTAGAAAAAACGATATCAATGCACGCAGCAGCATGAATCCCCTTAGTAGAGAGAAAACAGTGGAACTTATAGCCCAATTTATTTGCCAGTGTGTTGAGTTCTTCAATAGATAAAATCATATCAGATAGAACTTTATGTTGTCGAAAAATTTCTTCTACTGATTGTTCTGATGGGTTTGGCAGGGACTCATTCAAGAAATAATTACCCCAGACCCTTTGATTGGGATATCCCTGAATCGCGACTAAATCTTTACCTAGGCGTAAGGCTTGTTCTAACTCAAAATCATCACTCCATGTGATCCAACGACAGTCTGACTCTTGTTCGTGCAATATTTTACTCTTTTCAATGTGAAGGATAACATCGTAGCGATAAGTGTGCATCTCACTTTCATGTGTTCCTCGTTTTGGCAGGAGTTCGACTTTCAAGCAGTCTGGATCGTTTTCTCCTAAGTATATAAAGAATTCCGGTGCAATCAATAATTCGTACTCGCGGGCTCTTTTAGCCTGGGATTTGGCCATTATATCCTTGGCATTGTTGGGTTTGCCTTGTGTGTTGTTCTTAAAATATTCAACTGCAGAATAGAATGTATTCTGTAATCTTAAGTCGCGCACATCCCCAATAAAAATCTGCCCTTTATTCTCAATCAATCCAATGGCTTGATTGAGAACATCTTCAAGGTAGTTAACCGTTGGGAAATATTGGATAATTGAATTTAAAACAATGGTGTCTGGAGCTGATGATGTTAACTCTTTTAGGTAAATTTGTTGCAATGAATCCGCTGCTGATTGTTTAACGATGAGGTTTTTTAAACCTAATTCTTTAGCGGTTTTAGCGACAGATTCAACGGCCTCATTAGAAATGTCTGTACCCATATAGCTGCTGCAAATTGGAGCCCAGCGGAAGGCAAGAAGTCCGGTTCCGCAACCAATTTCTAGAATATGCTTAGGTGAATATCCCTTGAGGCGGCTAATAATTGTGTCTACCCATTCCTGCATCACCTCTGCTTCTATTGGATTGCCTGTGAATGAACTATTCCAGCCTGATATATCAAAAACTTTTGATTCTTGGCTAGTTGCATTGGCCTCATAAATTTTGTCAAAAACGGTCTCCCAATTATTCAATACGGAATGATTTTCTTCAGCTTGTTCATCTTTACTGACATTCTCAGGCGTGCAATAGGCAACTAAACGAATTTGATCATCCTTTTTGACGGGTAATACGACACAGTCCCCTACTTGTTTATGGTGACGTAAAACGGATTCAATTTCACCTAATTCAATGCGTAAACCACGAATTTTTAGTTGCGAGTCGGTTCTACCTATATATTCAATGTTGCCGTCAGGGAGTCGACGGACAACATCTCCCGTTTTATATAGCCTCTCTTCAAGAGGTGAAGGTTGTATCTCTTTATGGGGATTTTCAACGAAAGTAGTATATGTAAGTTTTTTGCGATTTAGAT
>CAZGAI010000312.1:0-5092 GCA_964523175.1 uncultured Victivallales bacterium
AGAGCTTCAATTTTTCTTAATTTCTCAATTATTTTAGACTCTTCATTCATTTTTTCTTATTTCTTTTTAATTCATACCAATATGGTCATTTATTTTGAATTGAACCCCAGCAAACTTCAGATTAAGTATACCTTATCCGTTATTGAGTTTATTTTATCTTTACATGTAGTATGCTTCATCTCCAGCCTTCATAGCACCAACAATAGTTCCATCAACCTCTTCAATGCCAGGGAAAAAAGGTTCATCATCATGATATCCACCTGTGCTGTATCTGAAAATTGCAAATTCCCAATTATTTGTTTTCCCTTTGTATTTTAGTCTGCAAATTTTTGATTTGTTTCCATTATCTATACGATCCAAAAATAGAAATCCTTTTGTTACTTGAAACCGAGGAATATACTCTTGGTCTGTAGACTTATTGTATTTTTCAATTGTTTCTATCGCTTTATCTTTTGTATCTTTTGTATCTTTTGTATCTTTTGTAATTTTCATATTTTATTATTCTCTCATAACATATTTATTATATAGTTTCCATTTGTTACCGAAATATGTAATCATTTGATGCTAAGCCCGACTATAATGACAGCGTAATCACTGTTTTATTATTAAACTATAAAACTACTTTTTACACTAAAAATATTTATAACAAAATTAACAACAAGGTACCTGTTATTACAAGCACAGTATCAAGCATAGTTTAAAGAGTTTTATCATAGCCCAACTTTACCTTGTATTTAATAACCTTGCTGTGGTATTTGTACAATATGATTAATAAATTCGTTTTTATTGATACGGCATTTATTGTAATAGTTAAATATTTTTTAAGGTAATTTATGCATGTCTGTCTATGAGTAAAGTCTCGGCAGTTTGCAAAATCTACTGAATATTTTTGCTGAGCACTTTCTTTATAAAACTTGTCTTCTGGATAATTAAAATCAACTGAACAAGAGTTATGGTTCCTTGGCCAAGTTTTTATCAATATAGCTCTCTCATACCAGCGTATTCAGAACCACAAACAGTTTTCATGCTATTTCACTTCTATTTTTCAAATAGAAAGCTAAATCAATAGTAGGCAATTGTTACAGGGGGGTAATCAGGGCAAAAGTAAGTCATTTTTTGTAAACGAGCTACCGCCTACGGTCTGGGTTTGTTAAAGCATAGAGATAGAAGCCCCCCTATATTACATAAAGGGAAGATAGTTATATATTGCAAAAAAAACAGGTGTAAAATTTACACCTGCCTTAACTTCAGTATGCCTAAATCATAACCCAGCTAATCAAAATTATTATTTCTTATTTTAACAGTAAAATGTGGATAATAAAGGTTGTGATCAACTTTAATTGGATACTGATATTTAGCTTCAAATACCAAAAGACCTATATTTTTAAATGTTAATAAATATCTTGTATGAGATATGCAACGTTCAAAATAATCATTATCTGGTTCATGCGGTAAACGTATTAACCATTTAATTTTACTATTGGAGTTGTTAACAAAATTATTTAAACCACCATATTTACTTAACAATGACTGAGTATTCATCCAACCAATTCTCCTTCTAGTGGAGTATTCAGTAAATTTTCAAGTTCCTGATCTGGTTCAAAGTTTTTACTCTCTATGATATACGGACTGCCAATACTGTCAAAAGGTTTAACATCGGAAGTTTTGTCAGTATTGGCAGTACTCTTTTTAATATCATGAATTTTTTCATTAACAATAAAATGCTCAGATGGTCTTCCTTTTGTATCATTTTTTCCAATAACTCCCCATTTAGCATCCTGTAATACCTCAAGTCCTTTTAAAGCTGAGTCTTTTGTAATTCCACTCCACCCTTTTCTATAAAGATCTCGAATTGTAAAAATAGAAGGAAGTTGTTTGCTTAATAATTTATTAGCTATTAACTTTGCTGTTTCTTCTTCAGGGGATTTTAAACTACCATAAACTCTAAATGCATGACTCATTAAGTACTCTATCCATTTTATAGCTTTCTCTACTGACTCTAGGTTGACATTGCCTGTATTCATATCAGCTATATGAAGTATTAATGCTAGTGATGGTAATAAGCTTCTGTATTTACTAAAATGACTTATTAAATATGCAGGTAAATCATTATCCTTACTCCTCAAAGTATTTTCATGTTTAATAAACCAGCCATTAAAAACTTCCTGTGCTTCTTCAGTAAACCTAAGATAATATTTGCCATATTCTTCGTATGCATTTAATTCTGTTGGTTGTAAGTTTTCAATATATTCAAAAACTTGATTAACTTTTTTTATAGCTTTATAATCTGGAACTCTATCTATAAGTTCCCAATTCTGCCGTACATCTGGATAAACAGCTAGTTGAAATCGTTGAACAAAACCATCATCTTTATAATTTGATTTTATAGTATCATAAATAATTTTTCTAAAAGTAGCTGGCTGGGAAGTCCCAAAAATAGATATTGTATTATTTGGAATATAATTTGAGCCTCGTCCAATAGTATCATGCCTATAAGAATTACTACCATTCCAAGCTTCTAAGTAATATTTTCTATCACTTTCTCGTCCAGATTTATCTAATTGATAAATAAAGCCAGTAATTTCATCTCGCTCTAATAAAAGGCAACGTCCATTATTAACTATTTGTATTTCCTGAAGTTTTTCAATAGTTGTATCATTTACAATTCTTCTGTATTCAACAGGAGGTTCAATGTTCTCTTCTTCTAGCAATATCTGAATTTCATTGTTCGCTTCTATACTATTTTTATTTTTTTTATAAATACGTTTGATTTCTTCATCATTTGCCTTATTCCTGAGTTTTTGAAACCTAGATATTTTTTCATATTCTTCAAGCTGTTCTTCATATGCTTCATGTAATTTTTTATCAATTTTTCTAAGTGGTTTCAAAGCTTCATCTGCTGATGGAGTTTTTAATAAGCTTGGAAGCCCTATTATAACTCCCCAAAGATTCACAACAATTGTCCAAGGATCTTTTTGTTTAGGTCTAATATTCACCCTATAAGCAATTAGTGAAGAAAGAGCAATCATTAATGCACAAGCAACAAAATCTGCTGGTACCTGCATTCTTTCTGTTATATCTTTAACCATATAATCAAACCCTGAAGGTAGTAAACTAATATCAAATTCTTTGACAGGAGACAATTCATCATCTTTTAAAATATCTTCAGGAGTATCACAACATGAACTATTTGATTTTCCTTTATTTGAAATTTTAGCTTTAATTTCATTTATTTTTGATTTTATAGTTTTATTTAAATAATCTTTATCAACATTTATTCCATGGTATAATAATTGATTAAGCTCTTTGATAATTGACTTATCATCTGTAGTGCATCGCTTTTTCTTTATCCAATCACTTATATCTTCTTTATCTTCAAGTTCAGGGATATCAAGTATTCTAATATTTTTACTAACATTAAATATTTTTTCTGCAACAATATATTTATGAAGCTCTCCTTTTATATCATTATCAGAACAAATTATAATATTTTTATTCTCAAAATATGGTATTAAATCATCATGAAAGTTACCACCTCCACCACTATTAGTAGTTGCTTTAATTCCTAGACTATTAAGAGATTCAACATCTTTCTCTCCTTCGACAATCCATACAAGTTCATTTTTACTGGCATTCGACAATTGGTCTAACTTATAAGGGACTAATTTATCAGGTCTGCCTATTACCCACTTTACTCCGTTCCACTTATATAAAGGGAACCCTTTTTTATTTTTTAAACGAACAACCTTCATGTATTTTTCGCCGTGCATATTATTGTATACATATTCAGTTTCAATATTTTCTTTAAAACTATGATTTATATTTAACCTATCTGACAAATCTCTGATTGCAGTTTTTCTATCCATATCAAATAATTCTTGATAAAGTTCTATACAGTCTCCTGCCCTACCACATGAAAAACATTTGAATTTTTGATAATTATTGTGTAATCCCATACTTGGATTTTTATCTTCATGGAATGGACAACTTATATTACCTTTCCCAGTAAATTTTATACCTGCAAACTCTAGTACATCTTTGCAATTAGCTCTATTTTTAATTTTATCAATCATGTTTTATACCTATAATATTTTTTTGGATAAACTCATTAACAGCATACCTATTGTAGAAAACATTTTTACCAAACTTTGCATAAGGTAATTTCTCTGGATACACACATCTCCAGTAAGCCAATGTTTTTACTGGAATTCCAGTATAATCGCTGGTTTCCTTGATAGTCATTTTTTCAAACCTAAACTCTTTCATGCATAACCTCATCTTTTGTTGTTTATGTTACTTTTTGTTTGTGCTTATTCGTAACATATGGGTAAGGTTTGGATATTGCATTGTACCTGTCACGTACGGTCATTGCTGTATGTGTTTGCGTATAAAGGAAATATAAAAACAGGATAATATGAAAAGCTAATAATGAAAAGGATACGGTTTGATTCGTTTTGGTATAATGGAAGTGAGAATAACAGGTATTATTTAACTACTTGATCATATTGTTTACGTACAAAATCGTAGTAATCGTTACGTTTATATTTAAAAGTTTCTTCAGTTAAATCTAGTTCTGGTTTAATATTATTTAAAATAAAGTCAAAAACATTAAATAGAGTTCTCGTATCTTTAGCTATTTCTTTTTTTATAACCTCTGCATTTTGGTTCATAAATTTTCTAATAGCTTCTTTATTTCTTTTAAGCTGCTTTTCCTTATCTATATTCTTTAGCTTACTCGTTTGTTGAATTCTTGAATTGCATAAACGAATCACTTCACTATTATTACAATATATTAATTCCTGAAGGTTAATAAATGCCGTACATTTGCCAATTATGAAGCCAAACAATAAGCAGTTTGAAGGGTTTTTTTCTGAAAGAGTTTCTACAAGAATGTTTTTTGTTATAGCCCCTCCATGTACAAGAAAATAAAAGATATTTTTTAAGTTTTCAGGAAATAGTAGGTTATTTATGTTATCTGTTGAAATTAGAATTGATACGTCTTTCGCAGTAAAGTAATTTTCAGGATTTCTTAAAACTTTATTCATCAGTGTATCATTAAGCTTTATTATATCCGTTTTAAAAAATGACTTTA
>CAZGAI010000313.1:0-5058 GCA_964523175.1 uncultured Victivallales bacterium
AGACGGCATATAATCTCAGCAAAAATATCTTCATTTACACCCATTTGGCCTCGTATGTCCTGGATTAATTTATAACTTTTTTAATTTTTATTTTGAGAATACTTGATTGTTAATATATATACCTTTTAAATCTAAATTGAGGTAATTATACTAGAAAAATATTGAAAAAATCTATTTTTCTGTAAAGGAAGTTTGGAAAATATATATAGTCAGTTTTCTTTTCTAAAAAAGAAGCTATTAATCAAATAAATTTTAGTTAATGGCGGTTCTTTGTTGTTTTAATAAAGTTAGTCTATAAAACACTCTTTTGAACTCAAAATAGAAATTTTTATATTGATTTAGATGTGCAATAATATATATTATTCACTATAAATTTTATTCTCATATTAAGGTAATAGTTTTTTCTGGATATAGGATTCTAATTTGTTAGTTTAAAAGGATATTATGAAGGCAATAGAGTTAACTGTTTGAAAATTAACAAGTTGTTTGAAATGTAAATAATAATGTTAATAACTTGTTAATTAAATCAATTAATAATCAGTATCTTTTGTAAATCAGTAATAATTAGTAGGTAAGAATAAATACATAATTTTTTATAAATTTATGTTTGAAAAGTTTTTATTTCAAACTGTTTGCTCGGTTTGAGAGAATGAACTTCAAGTCCTCTGTAATTTATGGAAGTTTGCATTGTGAGGCTAATGATTCAGTGCAACAGTGGTACTTTGAAGAAGCTAATTTGAAAAACGATTCTTTTTTTAATAAATGATAGATTTGCTTAACGGAAGTCTTTCCGAACGAGCAAATCTATATCTATTTTGAATTTATATTTTAGTAGTTACGTCTTCTTTTTTTATTTATACTGCTTACTCGTTTAGCAACTTGATTATGGCAAGGTAAGCAAACCTGATGTTCATTCTCACACTCTTCGTTAACTGTGACTTTGTATTTGGGGAATGAATCTATTCCACAGAATGCACAATTAAAATTAATTTCTTCAATGCCGATAATATCAATTTTCGAGATTTGAGCAGTGTCCATTATTAATCCTTTGTTTAGTTGCAGACTATAATTGCAGTTAAGATAGCATAAAACTAGGTGTTTCCAAATTGTTATATAAAATTTATTATCAAAAAACTATAAAACTTTGGCTATATCCTGTAATACTTGATATCCTGCCTTTAACCGTTCTTCCTGTTTTTTGTGTCCGGTGATAGCACGACCCACTACTAAAATAGAAGCACCGTCTTCAATAGCATGACCTGGGGTAAAAACTCTTTTTTGGTCAGAGCCAGCTTGTGTGTTGGGACCTTTAATGCCGGGTGTAACATACATAAAATTATTAGGTAACTCATCCTTTACAGCGTAAAGATCTGCTGCTGAACAAACTATTCCATCTAATTCAGCTTCGTTTGTTAGTCGGGCCAAAGATAGAACCTGTTCTTCAACATCACCGGGAATATTTAATTGACTGTTTAAAATTTCTTTATCAATGCTTGTGAGGACAGTTACAGCTATTATTTTAGGAAGCCTTTTGTTGTATTTAGCTGAGGCCGCAGTTGCGCCTTCTTTAGCGGCTATTAACATTTCTTCACCGCCTGAGGCATGTACATTAAACATAAAGACTCCAAGTTGCGTAGCTGCATCAGCTGCGCCTTTGACTGTGTTCGGAATATCATGGAACTTGAGGTCTAAGAAAGCTTCTGTTCCATAGCTATGAACTAACTCAATTACCTTAGGCCCAAATCTAGTATAAGATTCTTTACCAACCTTAAATAGTCCAACAACTGGGCTCAATTCTTCTATTCTTAATTTTACTTCTTCAAGAGTATTCAGGCCATCAAGTGGTAAACATACCATCTTTCGTGCTAACTGTTCATTTTTTGTTAAGTGCATATTGTCTAGCTTTATTTAGTGATTTGGTGATTCACGGTTTCACAGACCTCCGGCTACAGATTATAGTATCATTAACCTATTTTAGGGAAGCCATGTTTATCTCCCCATTCAAACGGGTGGTCTTTCCATTCTTTAAGGATTTTAATTTGAATATCAGACATGTAACCGATTTCTTTTGCTGCTTTTAGCAAAATATCATATGTTAAAATAGAAATAGTCTTGCAGGGAATATCAAGTTTGTTGAAAGCACTTGCTGCTTTGTCTAATCCATAGTTAAATATTGAAATACAGTAATCTACTATACCATTTGCATCTCGTACAGCCTGTACAGCTCTGGCAGAGCTTCCGCCGGTAGAAATAAGGTCTTCAATAACTAAGACTGATTTTTGTTTAAGATCACTTTCTGCATCAATTCCTTCAATCTGATTTTTGAGGCCGTGTGCTTTTGGTTTATCTCTGATATATATGAAAGGGACATTTAGTTTGTCTGCTAACAGTGCTCCATGAGGTATACCTGCAGTTGATGTACCGGCTATAACATCAAATTGAATATTTTTACTTTTAATTATTTCTTTAAATCCTTCAGTAATCAATGCTCTGTATGCAGGAAAAAAAAGGAACATTCTATTATCGTTGTATATAGGCATATGATAACCCGAAGCCCAAAGGAAAGGTTTTTCGGGGTTTAACTTTATTGCTTGAATAGCTAGTCCGGATTTGGCAAGCTCCTGTCCGTAGTTTGTCATTCTTATCTCCTGGTATTTTAATTACTTTAAGTTGTATATCTTTATCTATTAATAACCAGCAAATTAATATATGCAATTATTTGTTGATTTCGAGTATCTTAACATACTTTTTAGAATTTAATTTTTACCTGTGCGCTACCGAATGGTAATTTAGATTATGACAATGTATTGCCTAAAGCTTATTTTGAAAGTATGTTCTAGCGATTAAGAATCATAGTTTAGTAAATAGTAATATTTGGAAACAAGTTTATATTTATATACTTCTGAACAAATTAATCATAATTTACGCAAGGTGAAAAATATGTATAACGAAATTTTAGAAAAACTGAAATTATACAGCCAGGAGCATTTGTTAAATTTTTTCGATGAACTATCTAATGAACAGAAAAAAAAACTTGTTGAACAACTAGAAAAAATTGACTGGGATGAGGTCGATAAGTTAACTAAATCATATGTGCTTACTAGACCCGAAAATGCGATACCAAAAGATTTAATTCCTGCACCTTTTTTTCCTTTGATCTCAAAGAATGATGAGCAGAAAAAGTTATATAGTGAAGCTGCAAAATATGGTGAAAAACTGTTATCTGAAGGTGAAGTTGCAACCTTTACAGTTGCCGGAGGACAGGGAACAAGACTTGGTTTTAATGGTCCTAAAGGGACATATCCTATTACACCAATAAAGGAAAAATCTCTGTTTCAATATTTTGCTGAATTAATAAAACGAGCCTCTGAGAAGTATGACGAGTGCATTCCATGGTATATTATGACCAGTGATATGAATGACCAAGCTACCAGAGAATTTTTTGAAAATAATTCTTATTTTGGTTTGTCGAAAACGAATGTGATGTTTTTTAAGCAGGGAACTATGCCTGCAATAGGGAATGATGGAAAGCTACTTTTAGATGAAAAATATTCTTTGGCTTTGGCTCCAAACGGTCATGGAGGCAGCCTTTTGGCGTTGAAAAATTCAGGAGCTCTGAATGATATGCTGAAAAGGGGGGTTGAATATATCTCTTATTTTCAAGTTGATAATCCTTTGGTTTCAGTAGTAAATCCATTACTATTAGGACTGCATTGTTTAGAAGAGTCAGAAATGAGCTCAATTATGCTTTCTAAAACAGGGCCCTTTGAAAAACTGGGTAATTTCTGTGTGTCCAATGGCAGACTGATGATTATAGAGTATAGCGATATGCCGAATGAGTTGGCTGAAAAGGTAGATTCATCGGGTAATTTATGTTTTGTTGCAGGTAGTCCTGCTATTCATGTGATAAGTAGGAAGTTTGTGGAACGTTTGACAAAGAGTGGCAATATTTCGTTACCTTGGCATAGAGCAGACAAAAAAGTTGCATATATTGATGAATCAGGCCTTAAAAAACAGCCTGATGATATTAATGCAGTAAAACTGGAGACTTTTATTTTTGATGCTCTGTCTCTTGCAGATAAAACGATTATTCTTGAAGCAGCGAGGGAAAAAGAGTTTGCTCCTACAAAGAATAAAACTGGTGTGGATTCAGTTGAAAGTTGCAGAGACATGCTGATTGCGAGAGATGCCGACAGACTTGAAAAGCTTGCGGGAATAAAGATTCCAAGAAAAGCTAATGGAGAGCCTGACTGCACTATTGAACTTTCGCCATTGAAATATTTTGATGATGAAGACGTAGCTAATGATGCAGAAATATTAATAGGAAAAGCCCCATTAAAGGGAGAAAAAGTATATTACGAATGAATAAGATACTGAAAATAAACCTTAAAGATATTCTCTATGATTATCAGCAGGCTTCAGAAATAGTCAATAAAGGCTGTAACCGGCAGACACCCATGGAGGTAAAGGGTGGTTTTATTAAAGGTGATAATATTATCCTTACTCTTGAACAGAAATTTGATGGAGAAAAAGATAATTATAAAAACTACATCTTTGCACCTTTTTCCGATTTAGCTGAAGATGCAGTTACTGCAGAAATAACCTCAAGGTATTATGCTGGTTTTACGACTATATTCTATTTTGAATTTGAAGATAAAGCCTGGGGCCTTTTTGCTGAAAGAGACAGTTTATTGAAATTTCAATAAACAATATCCAAATTTTAGCTTTATGTGGGCCTTACAGAACTGGCTGTTATTTGTGTTAAAATTATAAAAAGTATGCCTGATAACCTTGATTTTTTTTAAAGTTGGATTAAATTCAAATCTCTTATGTATTTTATTTATTAAAATTTTTTATAGATGATGATATACTGTAGGATAGGCTTTTGCTTTTAAATTGCTATTCATCATCAGAAACATAACTATTTAACAAAACGTAAAAAGATTAAAACAAGGTTTACCTTGAATAAAATGGAGTTTTCAGAGAATGAGAAAAGCAATCCATCCAAAATATGGAAAAGCTACAGTAAGCTGTGCTTGCGGTAAAGTTTGGGACATA
>CAZGAI010000314.1:0-5047 GCA_964523175.1 uncultured Victivallales bacterium
GACTGCAGTAGAGGCGGGGGTTCAAACCCATCTCTACTACCTCACATTCGAAAGTTTTTTGCATGTTATTAGATCAAAAGTTGAGTATTTTCTGAAAAGGGAAAATTAAATGAAAACTATAATTAAAACATCTATTTTTGATTTATTTAAAATTGGCCCTGGTCCGTCAAGTTCACATACTATCGGCCCAATGAAGGGAGCATTTCAATTTAGACAGCACATAGAAAAGTTGCCTGATTCGGTGATTAGCAGTGCTGATGGAATTAGAGCTACCCTCTATGGTTCTTTAAGTTCTACAGGAAAAGGACATGGCACTGATAGGTCTGTTGTAGCCGGCCTCCTTGGTAGCGAACCCGCAACGTGTGAACCGGAATTTCTTTCAAATTTGCTGCAAAATGATGATGACACATATACAACAAACATTAGAGGCTACATTTTACCTGTCTGTCCTATTGTTTTTGGAAAGCATTCTCATGATTTTCCCTACCAGAATACTATGATTATTCAGTTGTTATCAGGAGAAAAAGTTATATTTGAAAAAGAGTATTACTCTATTGGCGGCGGATTTATTGAATGCAAAGGAGAAATGGTTTCCGAGCCGCCGAACCCTCCTTATCCCTATAGAAACATGTCGGAGTTTCGCCTATTATTAAATGAGAAGAATATTGATTTAAGCGAAATGATGATACAAAATGAAATGGCTATTACCGGAAAACCTTATAAAGACATTATAAAGGGTTTAGATGCTATTATAAAAGCTATGCTTGAATCTGTTGAACGCGGCTTAAACACTAAAGGTGTTCTTCCGGGACCTATTGGTTTAAATAGAAAAGCAAGACTATTGGTAAACCGTTCTCATCATTTGAGGCATGTTCCCAGTAGGTTTATAATGTTATTGAATGCATATGCACTTGCTGCGTCTGAAGAAAATGCCCAGGGTAATATTGTGGTTACTGCACCTACATCAGGTGCCTCAGGTTTATTGCCCGGAATATTATATGCTGCTAAGAAACATCATAAAACAACTCAGCATCTACTAAGAGATGGTCTTCTTGCAGCAGCAGCTATTGGTTTTATTATTAAACACAATGCAAGCATTTCAGGTGCTGAAGCCGGATGCCAGGCAGAGGTCGGTGCGGCTACAGCTATGGGAGCAGCGTTTTTGGCACATGCAAACGGTTATTCCATTGAGGTAATTGAGAGTTCTGCTGAGATAGGGCTTGAACATCAATTGGGTATGACTTGCGATCCAGTGATGGGGTATGTTCAAATCCCGTGTATTGAAAGAAACGCTGTTGGTGCTATTACTGCTTATAACGCCTTTCTGCTTGGTATGACAGGGAATACGCACAGTCAAAAAGTTACTCTTGATGAAGTGATTCAAGCACTCAAAGAGACTGGTAAAGATATGTGTGGAAAATATAAAGAGACTTCTAAAGGCGGACTGGCTACTATATGCTGTTAAGAGAGAATTTAGTCAAAGTAAGCCATTGGATATCTTTTCTGCGCTATATAGTACTGATAATCTTCGGTTTGCTTTTAATTTTTGCGTTTCCGTCATTTAACTACTATCTGATAGCCTGGGTGGGTTTGATTCCTCTTTATTTTTTAGCAAAAAACTTAAGATGGCACAAAGCCTGGCTTGCCGGATATGTTTGGGGGTTCGCCTGGAGTGTTGCTTCCTGTTTCTGGCTGAGAGAGATTGAACCTTTTATTCCATTTGCTATATCTTTGATTTTAGCATGCTACTATGCATTTTGGGCAATGGGTGTTTCGATTGTAAGAAGATATCTTTTTATTCCTGTAAATATTCAGCTGGATGGCTTTGAATCCGTTAAAAAATATTATAAAACTCATAATTTTTATTTTATTGAATGTTTGTCTGCATTATTTCTTGCTTCATGGTGGTGTGTTCTTGAATGGTTAAGAACTTGGCTGTTTACCGGTTTTTCATGGAACCTGCTTGCTGTCACTCAATGGAAAGAGTATCCAATTATCCAAATTGCTTCTTATACAGGAATATATGGGATTAGTTTTATTATAGTATTTTTTAATATTGCACTTGGTGATGCAATACTAAGGTATTATTCAATATTAAAAAATAATTATAAAAAAGGTCTGCGTCCTGTTTCACTCTATCTGGCTATACTTTTATTAGCTCTTTCTTTTTTATTTGGTGTTAGGCAAATTAATAAATATCAAAAAGTAGAGAAGGGGTTGAAACCTTTTTCTGCAGCAGTTGTTGAAGGAAATATTCCTCAGTGCCGGCTTTACAATGCACAACAGGCGAATCATGCGTTAGATGTTTATATTAGATATTCAAATGATATTTTATTATTTAAACCTGATATTTTAATTTGGCCGGAATCAGCAGTTCCTCAACCTCTGAGAGGAGGAGGTGCTCTGAGTGAGAAATATAGAAAAGAGCTGGGAAGTTTATTAAAAAAGTATCGAGTACCAATATTGCTTGGAACGACTGACTTTGGTTTTGGTAAACCCGGAGATACTTCAATATATAACAGTGCTTTATATATCAGCGGCAATGGCAGTATTATTGATAAATATAATAAAATACATATTGTCCCTTGGGGAGAATATACTCCATTTGAAAATCTTTTTCCTTTTAATTATTTTTATCCCTGGATTAAAATGACGTTTGGAATGGGCCGTTCTATTACAGCCGGAACTAAAAATACTATTTTTGATCTAACAAAGGATGTGCGTGGTGCAGTGCTGATATGCTACGAAGATGTTTTCCCTGAAATAGCCAGAGATCATGTGCTGGCCGGAGCCAACCTGCTGATATTAATAACAAACGATGCCTGGTATCCCACCAGTGATGAGCCTGAACAGCATTTGGCACAGGCTGTTTTTCGTGCGGTTGAAAATGGGAGAATCATGGTTAGAGTCGGGAATAGTGCAGGAACATGTGTTGTACAGCCTACCGGGGCTATAGTAGACAGTTTATTTCATAAACTCAACACTGAAACTGGACGTCTGATGCCTGATCCAACAAAAAGAGGTGCAGGCACGGGTATTTTTAATCTTATGATACAGAAAAATCCTCCGCTGACTTTTTATACTAAATATGGTAATGTGTTTATATTGTTTTGCAGTATAATCAGCGTAATAGGTTTTCTCTGGTTTCTATACCAATGGAAAGAGAAAAAAAGACTTCTGTTGAATGCAGTCAGCGAACCTGAACAGCAATAAAATGATTATTTTAAGGAGAATGAATGACACTTTTTAAAAATAAGGCCAATTTAATCTGGGAAGTGGCTGATTTGCTTCGTGGTGATTACAAACAGTCTGATTATGGTAAAGTTATCCTGCCTTTAACAGTTTTAAGACGGTTGGATTGTGTCCTCGCACCAACAAAAACAAAGGTACTGAATTATCTGCCTAAAGTAGAAAAGCTTTCCGATTACGCAAAAGATCTCACTTTAAATAAAATTGCAGGTTTTAACTTTCATAATCGCAGTCAGTATGATTTTGCAAAGCTGATAGCTGACCCAAACCATATCGCCGCTAATTTACGCAATCATATTAATGGTTACTCTGCTTCTGCTCGGGAAATTATTGAGTATTTTAGTTTTGATGATCAAATCGAACGTATGGATGACCCTAAAGCGGATATTTTATTTCAAGTTGTTAAAAAGTTTGGAGAAATTGATCTTGCAGGTATGGATAGCATGGATATGGGGTATGTGTTTGAAGACCTTATTCGACGTTTTGCTGAGCAGTCTAATGAAACAGCAGGGGAACACTTTACTCCTCGGGAAGTTATTAAACTGATGGTAAATGTATTGTTCAATGCAGATAATCAGACTTTAACTCAGGTAGGGATTGTTAAGACTTTGTACGATCCTGCTTGTGGTACGGGAGGAATGCTGTCTATAGCGGATCAGCATTTATGTGGTAAAGAAACTGGAATGAATCCCGATGCAAAACTTGAAGTTTTCGGACAGGAAATTAATCCGGAATCTTATGCTATCTGCAAATCTGATATGCTTATAAAGGGGCAGAATCCTACAAATATTAAATTTGGTAATACTTTTACTATTGATGGTTTAAGGAATGAAAAATTTGATTACATGCTATCGAATCCTCCATTTGGTGTGGACTGGAAGAAAGCTGCTAAGATTATTAAAGATGAAAAAGAAAATCTTGGTTTTGCAGGTCGTTTCGGGGCAGGTTTACCACGTATCAATGATGGTTCACTTCTTTTCTTACAGCACATGATATCTAAAATGAAAACTCAGGAGAATGGTGGAAGCCGAATTGGTATTGTGTTTAACGGTTCACCTCTATTTACAGGACAGGCAGGGAGCGGAGAGAGCAATATTAGACAATGGATTATTGAAAATGACTGGCTGGAAGCTATTATTGCTCTGCCGGATCAGCTTTTTTATAATACCGGTATTTCAACATATATTTGGATCCTTAATAATAATAAGAGTGATAAACGCAAAGGCAAAATTCAACTGATTAATGCAACTGGCATAAAAGATGAAGAATTGTTGACTGATAGCAAACGGAAAGTTTTATCCAAAACAGTTGATTTTTTAAAAAATAAAAACCAAAAATACCTATGGTATAACCGTTTTTGGGAAAAAATGCCACGTTCTCTAGGTAATAAACGCAAGCTGATACCTGAAAATGGTGAAACAAAAGGCATCGGATTTATTACAAATCTTTATGGTGATTTTCTTGAAAATGAATTTGTCAAAATTCTACCCAATGAATTTTTTGGTTATCATAGAATAACAGTAGAGCAACCGCAAAAAAACGAAGATGGAAATATTATAAAAAATAAGGGTAAATTCAAGTCTGACCCAAAATTGCGGGATTATGAAAATATCCCCTTTCTGCAAAAAAATAAAAATGGAAAACTGATTCCTCAAACTATCGAAGAATACTTTGAACGGGAAGTAAAACCACATCTGCCTAATGCCTGGATTGACGAAAAGAAAACTAAAACGGGTTATGAAATTAATTTCACAAAGTATTTTTATGAATTTAAACCCTTACGGTCATTAGCTGATAT
>CAZGAI010000315.1:0-5043 GCA_964523175.1 uncultured Victivallales bacterium
TTCTTAAAAGACAGTTTTTTTCAAGAAGATGTTTTTGACCGACAAATTCATCAAATGAAAGGGGTCTTAATTTTGCAGCCAAAGGCCTATCCGTATACTCTAACCCGGTTTTTTCTTTAAATTTTTCTGAGTCAGAGTCTATATCGAAGAGCAGAGGTTCCATTTATGCCGCCTTTCTTTTCAGAAGGAAGGGCATCAGGGATATTTATGAAAGAATATTTTAGGTTTACATCGGAGAGTTTTTCGGTATTTGCTTGATTTATTATTATATTTGAAGTGTAACTGACTTCATTAAAACTATTTTGCACATTTAACATAATAATTGAACAATCTCCTAAAATATAATCAAAAGAAATATACATTAAGCGGAAGAAAAATTCGTTTAAAGCTTCGCTAATGCAGCGACCCTATTTTGTCGCTTTCAGCATCTTATAGCTAAAAGCATGAGCTTAAACGTTAAAATTTCAACCGGCAAAAGTATATTAATATCCTGCTTTGCCACTTCATTATTAATCTATATAAAAACGTTGAATGAAAAAATTTCATAACGCAATTAAATAAAATAGTGTCTCAATGATGAATTTAAATACTTTATAATTGTTTTTTTCATTTATTTTCTTTTAATGTAGAATATGATATTGTTGTGTATCAGGAAATTTAAAACAAATTACAAACTTAAGCTTTACTATAGGATCTTTTATGAAAAATAATTTGTCAGAAAAAATAATTAAATCACAGTCGGTTGCATGTAAGCTTGCAATTAAAAATTTACTGTTTAAAGTTTTTTTTGAAAAAAGACCGGCGGATAAAGTTTTATCAGATTTTTTTAAAAATAATAGACAGTATGGTTCAAGAGATAGGCGTTTGATGCTGGACTTATCGTTTGCAGTTTTTAGATGGTGGGGGTGGTTAAAGAAGCTGCTTCCTGAAGAAGTAAGCATACAGTTTAGTACTCAGAAGAGCGATTTATTTACAATCAATAATAAAAATCTGTCTATGCTTCTTTTTAATGCCTGCATGTTGGATCGATTACAGGCAATACCAAAGGAGATGCTTTCTCTCTGGACTAATGATGCTGGTATTAAGTTACTACCTAAATTATTTCCTGAATCTTCCAATAACGTCATACAGTCCGGTATTGAAACTTTTAATTATATTAACCAATCGGAACAGAGAAATAAGAAACCTTTGATTACTGATCTTATTCCTGAATGTGCATTGGGGCTTTTTCCTGCTGATGTTGATATAAACAGGTTAATTACCTTTTTTCAAAAACGTCCTCCCATGTGGTTGAGAGCACAAACAGAAAATATTTCTCAGTTACTGAAAAAACTAAAAAGTGCCGGTATGGATGCACATCTTAGTGATACTGTTAAAGGAGCAATTTTTATTAATGATCCCAGAGTAAATCTGTATACACTGGAAGAATTCAAAAACGGCCAATTTGAAGTACAGGACCTCGCATCACAGGCAATTGGGCTGGTCTGTAATCCATCTCCGGGAGAACGCTGGTGGGATTCATGTGCCGGTGCGGGGGGTAAAAGTCTGCAGTTATCTTTTTTAATGCAGGGGAAGGGCAGTATTACCGCTTCGGATATTAGAGAATATAAGCTTGATGATTTAAAACGTCGTGCACGCAGAGCCGCTATTTCTAATATCCGGTGTTCCGGCTGGAACGGTAAAGCCCTAAAGTTAAAAAAACAGAATAATTTTGATGGTGTTCTAGTGGATGCTCCGTGTTCCTGTTCCGGGACCTGGAGGCGTAATCCGGACGCGAAGTGGAATGTTTCTGTTGATGATGTAAAGGAAATATCAAAAATCCAGACAAAAGTCCTTCAAAATGCAGCGACTGGCGTAAAGCCAAACGGCGTTTTAGTTTATGCAACCTGCTCAATTTTTAATGAAGAGAATCAAAATATTATTGAAAAGTTTTTAAAGAGCAGTCAGAATTTTGAACTGGAACCGTTTACTAATCCATTAACGGGGAAGAAAGCAGATGGAACTGCTCAAATTTATCCCTGGGATGGAAATTGCGATGCTACTTTTATTGCCAGGTTAAGAAAAAAACAATGAAAATTTTTGTGTTTTAATCTTTGACATTGCGGTGTTCAGGTATATTATAATCTATAGGTGGAGAACAGAATATTTATTAACAAACAACTATAAAAATCTTATGTCAAATCCAATTATTGAACAAATAGAAAATTTTGGGCTTAGCTCAAAAGATAGACCTAAAGCAGATTTTGCTGAGGTAGGTATTGTAGGTTGCGGTGGTACCGGTCAATTTCTTTCAGTTATGATAGCAAGTAAAGGTATAGAAGTAGTCTTTCTGGAAGTTTCTCAAGAAAGGATTGATCTGGCATTCAGAGAAATTGAAGAACTCCTTACTACTCAAATAAACCAATGGAGTTTAACCAAAGGTGAGAAAAGAGCAGTCCTTTCCAGAATAAAAGGAACTTTGGATTATAGAGACTTCAAAAATTGTGATTTAGTAATAGAATCAATATTATTAGCGGAAACACAAAAAAAGCCTATCGATATCAGGAAAGAAATATTTCTAAATATTGAAGAACATGTTTCACCTCATGCAATAATAGCAACTAATTCTACAACTTTAGCCATTACTGAACTTGCTTCATTTCTAAAATACAGAGATAGATGTGTCAGCATACATATATCTACAACATTTCCAGGAGCTGCTTTAATAGAAGTAGTTAGAAGCCTGTATACTTCAGATGAAACTTTTTCAAATGTACAAAAATTTGCGATCTACATAAATAAAAAAATTATTGAAGTTGAAGAGTCTCCGGGTTTAATTACTGTTAGACTGGTAGCTCCTTTGCTTAATAAAGCTTGCCGAATATTATTAGAAGGTGTAGCAAAAATGGAGAAAATTGATATTGCAATGAAACAAAGTTTAAATATTCCTCTGGGGCCGTTTGAAATGGCAGATAAAATAGGAATAAAGAAAGTCATTCGGTGGTTGGATACTTTATATGATGAATTCGGAGACACTCAGTATAAAGCATCTCCTATACTAAAAAAACTTTCAAGATCTAATCAAACTGGGAGAGCAGCACGTATTGGTTTTTATGAATACACTAAGCATGGAGAGATAATTAAACCCTCTAAACTTTTTATATAAAACAATAGCCCCTTAATTTCAATTACTGCTTTTAAGTTTTTAAAAGTAGAAAAAATTAATAAAATTAGCAAAAAAACATGAAAATATTAGTCTTAAATTGTGGAAGCTCATCAATAAAATACCAACTTTTCGAAATGACTACCAAAGAAGTACTTGCTAAAGGACTTGTAGACAAAATAGGAATGAAAGGCTCTATTTTAAAACATACCAAACAAAATGGAGAAACAGTTCATTTTGAGGGTGAAATTATTGATCATCAGAGTGGTATTGAATATCTGCTTGGAGTTATGAAAAGCGAAAAGCATGGCTGCATAAAAGAACTTAAAGAAATAAATGCTGTTGGACACAGAGTTGTTCATGGAGCTGAAAAATTTAATACTTCGGTTTTAGTAACTGATGAAATGATAAAAGAATTGGAAGCATGTATTCCTTTAGCTCCTCTTCACAATCCTCCAAACTTAAAAGGAATTTATGCATTCCAGCAACTTCTTCCTGGAGTAAACCAAGTTGGAGTTTTTGATACTGCATTCCATCAAACTATGCCTGACCATTCTTTTATGTATGCAATTCCCTATTCTTTATATAAAAAACATGGAGTTAGAAGATATGGTTTTCATGGAACCAGCCACAGATACGTTTCAAGGAGAGCCTGCGAAATTTTAAATGTTGATTATAACAACCAAAAAATTATTACTTGCCATCTTGGTAACGGGGCTTCTGCAGCTGCTATAAAAAACGGAAAATCTATTGATACGTCAATGGGGCTAACACCTGTTGAAGGGTTAATGATGGGAACACGCTGCGGCGATTTAGATGTAGGGGCTTTTACATATATTATGGATAAAGAAAAGATTGGGCATGCTACAGCAAATACTTTAGCAAATAAACACAGCGGAGTTCTCGGTATTTCTGGAATTTCATCTGACATGCGCGAACTCATAGATAAAGCTGAAGAAGGCAATCAAAGAGCTGTTCTGGCTTTAAATATGTACAACTACCGCGTAAAAAAATATATTGGTTCTTACGCTGCTGCTCTAAATGGTCTTGATGTACTTGTATTTACAGGTGGAATTGGCGAAAATTCGGATACTATCCGGAGAGGTATTGCTTCTGAACTTCAGTTTTTGGGAATTGAAATTGACGAGAATGTAAATACCGGTTTAAGAGGGAAAGAATGTATTATTTCTTCACCTAATTCAAAGGTAATTGTTATAGTAGTTCCTACAGACGAAGAATTAGTGATAGCTCAGGATACTCAGGAAATAATTTCAAAACTATAATGTTTATTATTATTTAATTCTGCTTCGAGTAACTTGGTTTGCACACTCTCCTAAAAAAGTAACAGCTCTCTGTAAAACAAAGAGCTATTTTTTTAATCAAACTATTATACTATTTTACTCACTCAAAACAACTTTTACTTTATCGCCGGGCCAAAAAAGGCATGCTCTTTTTTTATAAGCGACCTTGTCGCCATCTTTAAGGTTCTCTGGTACTTCATGTAATAAAATATCATTTACATGTAATTTTTCAGTATTAGTTACTTCATATAATTTTCCATCGAAACCTTCTCTATTTTTTCCAGTCAAATTTACATATATTTTCTCAGCAGAAAATGAATTGGCCATTATTTTTCCTGGTTGAAGAGCTTTTTGTCCAACAGCCTTCCAAACATATTCTTTGCCATTTTTGTCTTTGCAAAGTGAACCTTCAAGTATCCCCAGGTCACCTGTTGTAGTAGATGGATCACCCGCTTTAAAGGTAGCAACGTATCCTATACCGCGAACAATTGGCAGGGTCTTATCTTCAAAGTTATCAAGAACATAGTTTGCAACAGGTAGTCGTATCAGGGCAACCGCATGAAATTGAGTTCAGTTATTTAGCTTTTTCTCTTTCCATTT
>CAZGAI010000316.1:0-5038 GCA_964523175.1 uncultured Victivallales bacterium
TTTGCTTCCTTCGATGCATAAGTGTCCCATCCATTCCATGATCCATAATAATGATAGTAATAAGCGCGTTCACAGTATCTAAACAGATTATATCTGGAAAAAGACCAGCTGAAACTATTTTTTAACAGCATAGTACATTGCTTTTATTTGTTGATAGATAAGAACATCTCATAGATGGGTTTGAAACCCATCTCTACGGGATAATATGTGTGCCGGCTGATCCGTGAGCAGCTTCTCTGAGGTGTTTTGGGTCTGTGATAACGGCTTCCTTTCCTCCGTATTCTAAAAACAGTATAGCAGCCTCAATTTTAGGCAGCATGCTGCCGGGGGCAAAATGACCTTCCTCAATATACTTTTTGGCCTCTTTTACTGTAATAGTATCAAGCCCTTTCTGATCCGGCTTGCCAAAATTAATATATACTTTTTCTATCCCTGTAGAAATAACGAGTAAATCGGCGTCGAGCTGGTTAGCTAATAAACTTGTTGCAAAATCTTTATCAATCACAGCATCAATACCAACCCATTGATTATCATCTGTTTTTATAACCGGAATTCCTCCGCCTCCGGCTGCGATAACACAAAAACCGGCATCCAATAATACTTCAGCAGCTTCAAGTTCAAGTATCATAATGGGTTGAGGGGATGCTACCACCCGCCTGTAACCCCGTCCGGCATCATTCACCATATTCCAGTCAGGGTGTTTTCTTAGAATATCGCTCATCTCTTTTTCGGTATAAAATGTACCAATAGGTTTTGACGGATTGTTAAAAGCAGGGTCATCTTTATCAACTGCAACCTGTGTTACAAGTGTAACGGCAGTTTTAAGAATTTTATTATTTTTGAACCTCCTGCCCATATATTGCATTAGATGCCTTTTCCTGAATTCATTATCCAGAGCCTGTTGAATCTGATATCCAATTGCTCCCTGGCTATCAGCATCACAGTTTACAAGAGGAACCGAGTGTATGCTATCAACTTCTTCTGCTATTTCCGCCCTTCTCAATATAAATCCAACCTGGGGTCCGTTGCCGTGACTGACTACTACATCATAGTCATCTTCAATCAGGTCAGCTATATGCCAGGCTGTTTCGCATACAGCTTTATATTGATCACTGATAGATTGATGTTCGTTATCTGTTATTAATGAATTTCCTCCAATTGCAACAACCGCCAATTTTTTCATGGTATTACCTTTATTTGAGTATAGTCGCCATAGGCTTCTAAAAATCAATAAAATTCTGATTAATAAATAGTTTAATATTCAATAATAATAATAAAAGCAGGAGATTATTATAGCAGAAGGATTTCTTTTTTCTATAATATAAACAAAGTTAATTCAAAAAAAATGAAAGATGTATTAACTCGAAATCGATAGTTTATTCTATTGATTTTTTAAGAATAATAATGTATTGCTGCATTAATAGTAAAAAAAAGAGGGCTTTTGTTTATATTTTTTCAAATTCACTGTTTTTTTTTTCAGTTCTATTTGTTATAATTTATTTAAAAACATTGGAAAGCTTTTGGGAATTTTCAGATGTAGGTAAATTTCAGATATTGGTGCTTCCATTCTAATACAGTATTGAATATAATAAAGTTTAATGAACAAAAAAAGGAGTGAGTTTATGCCGCTAACAAAAAAAACTATTTTAACAGCAGTTGGATTCTTTGCAATTCTGGGAACCGTTTTTGCCGAAATTGACGTATCAAAATTCAAAGCACCTAAAACGTACAAAGGAAAAGTTGTATCACTTTGTACCACTAATGTAAAAATGGGTATTGACCAGACTTTCAAAGGGGAAGTCATTTTCGTTCAGACTGCAGGAACTTTTTTTACCGGTCCAGTTATTACTGAAGAAGGTGAAATTATCAGAAGAGGTACAGTTCTAGCTAAACTTGACGGTAAAACATTAAAGGCCAATTTAGAACAAAAAAAGGCGGCCATGGATACGAAAGCCTCAAATTATAGAAGAAATATGGAAATCCTTAAAAAAGCAGGAAAGGGAGCCATTAGTGAGCAGGCTATGCTTGAAGCAAAAAATGAATATCTAGTTGCTAAATCAGAGGTAATAATTGCAGAGGAATTATTAGGCACCACAACTTACCGCGCAAGATTTGACGGCCGTGTAACCAAAATGTTGTTCCCCGGCGGCTATACTACTGAAGCAGACAGGGATGTTCTTGAAGTAGAACAGCTTGTTCCCATTGGTATAGAAATTCAAATGGATAGAACAGAAGCTTTCAAATATGGATCAAATACACCGATCGGAATTATCCCACTTGGCTCTAAAAAAGCCTATGGACCATATCGTGGACTTACATCAGTTTATGGTAGCGGTGTAATATTTATTATGGCTAACTACAGACAGATAGACAAAACACATCTAGTTGATGGAAAAGACGTACCTGTAGTTACATACATTTCACCGGTAATTCCTTTTGAGCTTAATGAAAAAATAAATGGAAAGTTTTTTCTTGGAGTTAATGTCGATTGTATACAAAAGGATGCAAAAGGTACATTCGTATTTATAGCTGCCGGTCAGAAGATGACTCAAGCAATTAATCCTGTTTTCAAACTGGAAAAAATATATATTAAAACTGCTGATGAAATTAATCCAGTTGAGTCAAGCGTAAGATATATTAAAATTCAAGATCCCGGAAAATTGGCTATGAGCGATACTGTCCTTGCAACCGATGAAACAAAAGGTATGAAAGATGGTGATACTGTATATTTCCAAAACACAGGATATATATTTATGCCTGGAGATCATGTAGATGTTATAGTGGATACATCTGTACTAGGAGAACAAACACTGTAAGACTTTATTAGTAAGCATAGTACCACATACCGCCCTTTTGGCGGTATTTTTTTTATAAATGAATTAATTAGAAGCTGCACGAAAAGAATTTTCCGTAGTATATATTGACAGTACTGATACTGCTGCGAATACTTCATATCCAACAGATGTTTCAATTTTATATAAACTCATAGACCGCACATACCGCAGTTTTCTTCTTTTGGAAAACGAATTTGATTTCCCCTGTTTAGGTGACGGCTGGCTAAATAAAAGGCTTAAAAACATGAATGGCCATCTTGCATCAGTATGAATGTAGGAAAAAAAGGAGGAAGTTTCCCTCAAAATTTAGCTTTGCAAAAGATAAATTTTGAAATATAATTAGACGGCCATGAAAAACGATAAATTTTGGACTATGGTGAATAACTTTTGAAGTAAAATCAGATTTAATCAAAAGTTTTCGTGGGCCGTCTAATTATAAATACAGCAACTATTAATGCGGCAAGAGCAATTGGTCCCAATACCATTTTATCCTCCTTATTATTCGTTAGTAGTTTATTCAGATAGCAGTAGTCTTACGACTTTATCAGCAAAGTATCATGTATCTTAGACATCCATTTACTGATATTAATGTTTTGCGGACATTCCGTTTCACATTTTTTACAGCTTATACATGCACCGGCATTAGTTTCACTCGGAATAGTATTTGTATATAGAGCTTTATTTAAATAATCCTGAGCTCCTTCATGTACTGCTAAAGAATTGTACATATGCAATAAACGGGGAATATCAATTTTAAGCGGACATGAGATGCAATACTTACACTTTGTGCAAGGGATTGGATTTATCGTGTTAATTTCAGAAAGTATATTGGCAATAAAGTCCAAATCTTTTTTACTCAAAATATTTATTCCGGAAGAATCAGCACTTCTTATATTCTGCTTTACCTGTTCCAGTGTGTTCATGCCGCTTAACACGCATCCTATTTCGGGTTTATCCCAAAGCCAGCGAAACGCTGTATTGACAGGATTGTACTCTGATTCATCCCATATTTTTTGAATTTTAGGTGGAAAATTAGCTAATGATCCGCCAAGTAGCGGCTCCATAACTGTAACTGGAATTTGCCTGACAGCAGCATATTTCAGTCCTTTTGTGCCAACCTGAATATTTTCGTTTGCGTAATTATACTGTATTTGACAAAAGTCCCAATTATAGGCATCAATAATATTTTTAAAAATATCAAAAGAGTCATGTACTGAAAATCCAAAATATTTTATTCGGCCGTCAGCGATGGCTTTTTGTGACCATTCAAAAACATTAAGATTTTTAATTTTATCCCAAACTTTAGCATGTAAATTATGAAGCAGATAAAAATCAATATGATCCACTTGCAGCTTTATAAGCTGCTCATCTAAATATTTATCAAAGTCTTCTGTCGTGTTAATAGCCCAGGTAGGTGATTTTGTTGCAAGGTATACTTTGTCTCTATATCCATTATTTAAAATATTACCGACAACTGTTTCGCTATTTCCTTCATGGTATGGATAGGCCGTATCCACATAATTAACACCATTATCAAAGGCGTAACTCATAATTTCAGCAGAATATTTTTCGTTGATAGTTTTCTCTTTGTCATTATATACAGGAAGTCTCATTGCACCGAATCCGAGCGCTGAAACTTCAATTCCAAGATTGCCCAATTTGCGATATTTCATTTTAAGCCTTTTATTGAAGAAAAAGATTAATGTTCAAGCCTAACAACAAAGTCAAATATATTATATATCTAATAATTATATTTGCTTCTCAATAATTTAAAATTAAAAAAGCCTCCTGTCAATGACAGCAAGCTTTTTAGCATTAGTTTAAATACTACTATTTTTTGTTAGTGCTTTAATTAATTTTTTCTGAAGGATCTCCAATTACAACCTTAACCGTATCACCGGGCATAAGTGTATATCTTTGTGGAAGGAAGCTAATAGTTTTATCTTCTTCAAGCCCTTTGGGAGGATTGGAAACGACTACATCATGTTCTTTGAGTGTACCCGGATCATCCAGTGTTTGTAAAAACAGGTCTCCCCAGTATGCGTATTTGATTTTTCCTGGAACAACGTATACTGATTCTACCTTAAAAAGTGGATTTAACCCTTTTCCAGGCCGCATCATTTTTCTATCAATGGCTTTCCTAACATAATATCCTTTGTTATCTTTCTGCAAAACATCAGTAGGAACAGATAAAATATCTTTTT
>CAZGAI010000317.1:0-4941 GCA_964523175.1 uncultured Victivallales bacterium
ATGATAATTTTGAAAAACTGAAAACAGTGTTTTGAAATGATTTGAGTATATACTTCTTCTGATTCATAGTCAATGGAGCTACAGGGAGCAGAGTAAAGAAACTGCGGACTGTTTGAGAGTTGCGGTTTGTTTATTATTTGTAATTTATGGATAAACAAAAACTTTTCAATTATCGGGTATATGGTTTAAATGTGCAGTCTGAGATTGAGTGCCCTGAAATCCCTTTATCTTATGATGGCATTCCGGATGTAAAAGTAAAAATAGGAAAAGTTCCGGATAGGTTAACAGATTCTTTAGATTATAGTGATATTTTTGAGGCAAGAGGAGATTGCATACTCCTAAAAACAAATTCGATTGCAGATGTACTTGTTTCAAATGGGAATAGTATTGTGATTCAACCTAAAGAAGGTGCACGGCTTAAAGAAATTCGGTTATTTTTATTAGGCCGTGTTATTGGTGCAGTGATATTGCAGAGAGAGTTGCTTCCTCTGCATGGAAGTGCCATCGTATTGGATGGAGAAGCAATCATCTTCTGTGGGGATTCTGGGGTTGGTAAATCCACCATAGTCAGGCTTTTGATAGATAGAGGATATCCTTTTTTAGATGATAATATATCTGCAATTTCGATAAACCAGGCTAGGGTACCAATTATAAATCCCGGATATTCCCAAATCAAACTTTGGAAAGATGTGCTATCACTGGTGGAGGAGAATCCTGAAGTGGACTGTTGTATTCAACCTCTGATTAACAAATATACATTTGACTTTAAAAATCTATTTTATAACGAACCTGTTCCTGTCAGGAAAATCTATACTATCTCACCCGGGACTTTTGAAAATATTGAATTTTTTCCACTCTCAGGGTTGAATAAACTGGCTGCTCTAACAAGTTGTACTTTTGGAGTTCATTTTTTAAAGGGTTTAGGAAAAGAGAAGATGCATTTTAGATTTATCAACCTATTGGGAAGCAAAATTTCGGTCTGTAACATACGTAGACCGGAAAAATCTGATCCGAATAAATTAGTTGACTTAATTGAAAAAGATTTTTTGAATAAATAATTTCTTAGTAAAAGGAAAAGATTATGACTGAAAAGAGAATTTCCATGGAAACAGTGTTAGCTCGAAATGATGAGATTGTTTCAGGTGTAATGGATGGGGAAATTATGATGATGAGTATTGAAAATGGCAAATACTATAACTTGAACCCTACTGGTAGTAAAATATGGGAATTATTGGAGCAACCTAAAAATATCAGCCATATATGTAATCAATTGGTAGAAGAATTTGATATAAACAATCAGGATTGCAAACAGGAAGTAATTAAATTTATTGAAAAGCTGATGGATCGGAATATTTTAAAGATTAATTAAATCTGTTATCTCTTCCTTTGGGAATGTGAACCAATGAATAGCCTATTCGGTATTGTGCCTCTTACGGAACAACCACTTCAAAAAGAACTGCTGGAAAGTATGGCTCAGAGTTTGGCAAGCTTGAACCTTCTCAGTAATGACTGTCAAACTTTTATCAACAACTTTATTGGAATAGGACCAATCAAGGTCAATGGTAAGCTGAAAATTGCTATGATTGGGCATCTGGACAATCGAGCTGAACTGTTTCAATTTTTGGGAATTTCCAGCAAGGAGTTTGATTCTATACCAGATGAAATTATTATTATGGAAGCCTATACCAAATGGAAAGAACAATGCTTTGAATACTTCAGAGGAGCCTATGCTATTGCTATTTGGGATAATGTTGATAAGAGATTGATTTGTGGCAGGGATCACACAGGGCTCCGTCCCTTTTATTACTTTTTAAATTCTAAATATTTTATTTTTTCAACCAATATCATCGGAATTAGGGAACTTCCAATCCTGAAGTTTAAGCTCAATGAAGAAATGATGGCGAGTAAATTGATGCCCTTGGCGATGAATAACTCTCATACTTTTTTTGAAGGTATTCTTCGATTACCTGCAGCTTCTGTATTAACCCTTAAGGAAAAAAACACATCTATTAAACGCTATTGGGCACCTCAAGTGAACAAGCAAATATCTTTCCACTCTGACAACGACTATGCTGTCGTACTAAGAGAGTTAATAGTGAAAGCAGTTCACAGCCGAATTCAAAGAACATCTCCCCATGGAATTTTATTAAGCGGAGGATTAGACTCCTCAGCTATAGCTGTTATTGCTGCGAGAAAATTAAGGGATCAGGGAAAATCTTTATTCGCTGTTTCTTCTGTTTTACCTGAGAACTTTAATGGGGTTGAATCGGATGAACGAGAGTTTATACAGGAGGTTCTTAACCAGGAAGATAATATTGATATTAGCTATATTCATGGAAAATACAGCAGCCTAATGAAGGGGTTTGAAAATAAAGTTAAAATGATTAATGAAATCCCAAATGCTTTTCATTACATGGACACTATGTTGGCCCAAGAGCTCGTGAAACATGGAGTAAAAACAGTATTATTAGGTACTGAAGGTGATAGAGCCGCCTCATACAGAAGTAACGATACCCTTGTTCGTGTTTTTAAACAATTACAATGGAAGGAGCTTAGCTCCCTACTATTACAAATCAGACAAATAGAAAACATATCTATTTCAAAACTTTTTTTTAATAGAATTTTCAAGTATTTATTCCCAAGTCTCTATTATCAATTATTGCAAGTATGGAAAGGGAAAAAACTAAATGTTTACGCCTATCACTCTCCTGCGAGTTCATCTCTAATTGAAAAATATGGATTAAAGGGTAGTGAGTTGAAAAAGCATCACATCCATTTACTGAAACAGGGTTTTCAAAAAAGTCTGCAAAAAGGCTTAACTTATGGAACCCGGTTGATTGAGAGTACGTTTCATACTTTCTCTTCCTATGGACAGGAAGCATGTTTTCCATTGTGGGATAAGGATGTCCTTGAATTTATTTATAATGTACCTCCGAAACAATTTTTAGTTGGAGGATGGAAGCGGTCTCTATTTAGAAGGGCAATGGGTGGAATCCTACCTCCTAAAATTCAATGGCGGATGTGCAAAGGTCCTTATACTCCAGATTTTCACCGCAGGGTTTTAACTGCGGAAAGTGATATTATCAATTATTTGGAAACAATACAGAATGATCCAACTCTCAAGAATTACATTGAAAAATACATCGATATCCAGCAAATCAAACAGGCGTTATCACAAGTAATGCCTGTCTCAGGATGGGATGAATGGGAGATCAAGACCCAAAGCGTTGTAATGACAGGCATGCTTTCTCTTAAATATTTAATGTGGTTAAAAAAAAGTGAATGCCCTGATGCTGAATTTATAAATTTTCAGTAATAGTTTTACAATTACTTCAGTCAGAATATATGAACCTTCCGTTTTCAACATTGATAACTCTATCCGCAAAAGAGACAGCAGAGAGGCGATGGGTAATGATAACTATAGTAAGCTTGTTTTTTAGTTTTTTTACAGCGTTAAATACATTTTCTTCATTTTGATAGTCCAATGCGCTGGTAGCTTCATCAAGGATCAGCAAAGATGGCTTACGTATCAAGGTTCTTGCAAGTGCTATTCTTTGCCTTTCACCTCCTGAAAGTCTCTGTCCTTTGTCTTTGACAACTGTATCAAGCCCTTTAGGGAGTTCCTTTACAAAGTCATATGCTGAAGCCAGTTTTAGAGCTTCAAAAATTTCATTATCTGATGCATCAGGTTTGCCCCATAGAATATTACTTCTAATTGTATCATGGAAGAGAAATACTTCCTGAGGCAAATAACCTATCTGTTTTCTCCAGCTTAGTAAGTTTTTTTTATTAAGAGGAATTTTATCTATCAAGATGTCACCATAAACCGGTTTAAGAATTCCTGTTAACAAGTCAGCAAATGTGCTTTTTCCACTGCCTGATTCACCTGCTATAACAGTTGTACTGCCTGCAGGTATTGTAATATTAAGCTTTTCAATTTTAAAACTATCCTGTTCTGCAGGATAACTGAATTCTATATTCTTAAACTCTATCATTTTGTTCAGGGGAGAAATATCGCTTTCAACATCAGAAGTCAAACTTTCCTGATGTTGTTTAGCCTGCTTATAAAGTTCTTCTGATGCAGAAAATGAAGGCACCATACTGAATAGATGCTGAAAATCATTCTGAAATGTTGAGATATTTGGAAACAGCCTTGAAAATATTATAATTAAGAGAAAAAGTGAAGCCAGAGGGATATTCAGAATACTAATTGAAATATAAATAAATGCACACAGGAGTGTATTTGTTATTACAGCATAAATTAGTTTTATTTTAGAGTTTAGTCTAACCAATCTGGTTTGAGTTATAGCAATGCTTCCTGCAATTCCTTTAAACTTATCATATTCCCTCTGCTCAGCACAGTAGCTTTTTGCAACTTTTAATCCGTGAACATGGTCAAGAAGGAGAGAGTATATATTGGCTCTTGCATCTCTTGTAAATATTCCTGCCTGCAGAGAATACGGCAGACAAAACCTTAAGAATATAAAACTTATCCCCACAAAGAGAGCTGTAAACATAGTCAGTTCAATAGAGATAAACATAGCCCAAATTATGTAGATTAGACTTAGAGCCAGATTCGTAACTATCCTTAAAAAGAAATAGGTTCCATTACTAATGGCAGGCAGGTCAGTAGTAATTACATGTGTCAGATTAGAGGATCGCTGACTAGAAATATACTGCCATTCAGCAAATATTACAGTTTTAAAAAGGCGTGATTGTATGTTGCTTACGAAACTGTTTCTCATGGTAGTGCTTAATATATTCTGTTTATACTGAATATATTTAGAAAAAACCAAAAGCAGTAGAAATAAAACAAGTATGGAAAAAAGAGTTAGAGGTATATGCAGATACTTAAATATTTCTAAAATAAAAGTAGATTTTCTGTTAAGCTTAACATACCAATTTATTATTCCTTTTATTCCAAGGTAATTAATAATGGTT
>CAZGAI010000318.1:0-4909 GCA_964523175.1 uncultured Victivallales bacterium
AAGAATATAGTTCTGGAAAGAAACTATGAATTACCCCTTTCCAGAAATGTTCTAACTATAGTGCATGGATTAGAATTTTTATAAATCATAGGTAAATGCATCAGTTTATTTATGATTTTAGATGTAAATAACTAACAAAAATATTTTCTTGCATTAAATTGTAAACTGGAGAGTATTTAAAATACTATTTATGAGGTTTTTAAGATGATACATTTTAGTGAAGCATATGATATAGTAATGAGTTTTGTTAGAAAGACCGGAGAGGAACGTGTTGATATTTCAGATTCGTTAAATAGAATTCTTGCACAGGATGTTGTGTCGGATTTAGATATGCCGCCTTTTGATAAATCGGCTATGGATGGGTACGCCTGCCGTGCGGAGGACCTGGAACATGAATTAAATATTATTGAAATAATTCAGGCCGGTTATGTGCCGGAGAAAAAAATACAGAAACTTGAGTGTTCTAAAATCATGACAGGAGCGGTGCTCCCTGAAGGTGCTGATTGTGTAATAATAGTCGAAGAAACAGAAGAAACAGGCACCGGTAAAGTAAGATTTACAGGTAACCTTGAGAGAGATGATAAAGGAAAGTTTAAGTATTTTCAGAAACGTAAGGGTAATATCTGTTATAGAGGTGAAGATATTTTGTACGGTCAGACTGTTTTGTCTAAAGGCGAAATAATAAAACCCCAACATATAGCTGTGCTGGCTTCTGTTGGTTGTGCTAATCCTTATGTTAGTGTGAAGCCCAAGATTGGTGTTATAGCAACCGGCAGCGAGCTTGTTGAGCCCTATGAAAAGGCTGAAGGTCCCAAAATAAGGAACAGTAACAGCTATCAATTATCAGCACAGATAGAAAGAATGGGTGTCGATTCAAAGTATTACGGGATAGCGGAGGATACTGAAGAAGCAATTGATGCATGTGTCAAGAAAGCTAAAGCTGAAAATGATGTGATATTGGTTTCAGGCGGTGTGTCAATGGGGGATTATGACTTTGTACCCGATATTTTAAAGAAAAACGGGATAAAAATTATGTTTGATCAGGTTGCTATCCAACCAGGAAAACCCACTACTTTTGGAGTTGCGGATGACGTGATCTGCTTTGGAATGCCCGGTAATCCTGTATCGACTTTTGTCCAGTTTGAAATTCTGGTAAAACCATTTTTATATAAAATTATGGGGTATAATTTTATACCTAATTACTTCCCTCTGATACTCGGTAAAACCATTAATCGTAAAAGAGCAGGCAGGGAAGCATTAATTCCTGCCCTGATTAAAGAAAAGAAAGTATATCAGGTGGAATATCACGGCTCCGCGCATATTAATGCGATGTGCATGGCTGAATACCTTATTTCATTACCTGTGGGGGTAACTGAAATAAAGGAGGGGACTACTGTAGATGTTAGACAGATTTAATAGAAGAATAAATTATCTTAGAATATCAGTTACAGATCGCTGTAATCAAAGGTGTTTTTATTGTATGCCGGAGGAGGGTGTTAACTTTATAAAGCATGAAGATATTCTTTCCTATGAAGAAATTACAGAAATAACAAAAGAACTTGTTGAGCTTGGTATCGATAAAGTTAGGCTAACAGGAGGAGAACCACTTGCCAGACGCGGGATTATTTCGTTAGTTTCAATGCTTGCCAATATCAAAGGGATACAAGATTTTTCTATGACAACCAATGGTGTGCTCCTGACTAAATACGCAGAGGATTTAAAGAAGAACGGATTAGGCAGGTTAAATGTCAGTTTGGATTCAGTTGATCCTATCAAATATAAAATGATTACCAATTCTGACACATTAAGTGAAGTTCTAGCTGGACTGCAGGTAGCCGTAAAAGCAGGATTTGATAATATAAAACTAAATTGTGTTATTAAAGAATCTTCCGAAGAAAAAGATGCAAAAGAAGTTGCTGAATATGCGGCTAGAAATGGTTTTGAAATACGCTTTATTCGAATGATGGATATTGCAGAGGGCAAATTCTGGCCTGTTGAAGGCGGGGAGGGTGGAAACTGTAGTTGCTGTAACAGGTTGAGGCTTTCAAGCGATGGCAGATTGTTTCCATGTCTTTTTAGTGACAGTTCTTTTTCTATTAAAAAACTGGGTGTTAAAGAGGCATTTACACAGGCATTGTCCTACAAACCTGAATCTGGAGAAAAAGCAGAGAATAAATTCTATACACTTGGAGGATGAAATAATTTATGAATAAACTATCACATATTGGTGCGGATAATAGACCTGTTATGGTGGATGTGAGCAGTAAGCCTGATTCATATAGAGTAGCACAAGCTGCCGGTTTTATTAAACTTGCAGAGACTACTATAAAGCAGATAACAGCAAATAGAATGAAAAAAGGAAATGTTCTTATTACAGCAGAACTTGCTGGAGTTATGGCAGCTAAAAAAACATTTGATCTGATTCCTCTTTGTCATTCATTGATAATTTCTAAAATAGATGTTAAAGCATGGATTGCTGAAGGTGGAATAGAGGTTAATAGTGAGGTTGTATGCACAGGTAAAACAGGGGTTGAAATGGAGGCTTTGACTGCTGTAAGTGTAGCCTTGCTGACAGTTTATGATATGTGTAAAGCTGTTGATAAAAATATGGAAATATCTAATATAAAACTCATTAATAAAACAAAACAGAAGATTTAACCGCAAGGAACGCAAAGGCTTCGCAAGGAATGCAAAGAAGCCTTTGCGTTCTTTGCGGTTAAAAAGGAAAGGGATTATGCCAAAAGTTATTTCAGTAAATATTTCAGAGGAAAAAGGTACCGTTAAGAAGCCTGTTGATAAAGTTGAAGTTAATGAGAAGGGAATCGTAAATGATGCGCATGCGGGAACATGGCATAGGCAGATAACACTTCTTGCACAGGAAAGAATTGATGAGTTTTCTAAGGAAATAGGTAGAGAAGTTAAGTATGGCGAATTTGCCGAAAATATTACTACTCAGGGAATTGATTTAACTCAGGTAACTATTCTTGACAGGTTTAGAATTGGAAGAGTTGAGCTTGAGGTTACCCAGATAGGAAAAACATGTCATGGTGATGCATGTGCTATTTATCGTGAAGTGGGCAAATGTGTAATGCCTAAAGAAGGTATTTTCTGTCGTGTGCTGAATGGTGGTAAAATGGCCGCTGGAGATGTGCTTGAATATTATCCCCGTTCTTTACGCGTTGCTGTTATTACACTTAGTGATCGAGCCAGCAGGGGCGAGTATGAAGATTTAAGTGGACCTGAAATAGTTAAGAAAACAGAAGAATATTTTAAAGATAAACCTTGGAAACTGAGTTTTCACACTGTGATTATTCCTGATGATGCAGAAACACTTGAAAGTGAAATAAAACTCCTTACTCATGGATTTGATATTATTTTTACGACAGGAGGTACGGGTATCGGTTCCCGGGATATTACACCTGAAGTAGTAGAAGGGCTGCTTGATAAACCTATTCCTGGAATAATGGAATATATTCGTGTTAAATACGGTGCAAAAATTCCAAACGCACTGCTTAGCAGGTCCGTTGCAGGCGTAATCAGTAAATCTTTGATCTATGCTTTGCCTGGAAGTGTAAAAGCCGTAAGAGAATATACCGAAGAAATACTTAAAACTGTTGAGCACTCTGTTTTCATGCTGAGAGATATTAATACTCATTGAGAAGGGGTTTAAACCCTTCTATACTGGATTATTTTAATGAATATGATCCCACAGATAGTAAGATAAAAAAGCACCCAGTACAATTAGGATAATTGCCAGAGCAATGATGGCTCTGACAGAACCGTAAGGTAGGGTTTTGTCAGAGTCAATTGCTTTTTTATATAAGAGAAACCTTATAGTTGACACTATAATAATAAGAGCAGCTATAATAACTAGGCCGATACCTATAATATTTGCAGCATAAGAAGATTTAGTAAGGTGAGCATCACCTCCCAGCATTTTGCTGATATATGAAATAAAAATATCAAATCTTTCAATGACAAAACCAAAAGCCATAAGTGCTATGGATGTGCTTACCCAGGATAGATATGTGCGTTCATTGGCAGTGTGGTCTAAAAATCGTTTGATCATACTTGTATCCTTACTATTAAATTTAACAACCTGCTTTTACGTTCACAAACCACCACATCCGGGACCAAAAAATCTCAGAACAAAGATTAACGATTTTAAACTTTATCTTTTGAATTTTTTTTGTGCCGTTTCCACGCTTATTACAACAATAGATATTAATTCAAATTTAATTATTTTCCTTCAACTTCATAAATATAAAATCATCAATCCTTGTTCGTAAATTAATGCTTATTTATATTTTTGAATTACATGCAACACCTGTAGTTTAACTTTCAATTATTATTAGATTATAAGGTAAATTAATCTTTTTGGCAACCCTATTTTATTTTTATTCTGCCTTGATATGTAGACTTGAGCTTAATTTGTAATATTGTAACCTTTGACGGACGTAAAGACTACAGCATTAAGTCGCCGGACTATGGCTTTTTCCTAAATTATAAAAAAGTGGATATTATGAAAATTATTGACTTAAGAAGTGATACAGTAACTAAACCGACTTTAGAAATGCGAAAAGTTATGCAGAAGGCAGACGTCGGTGATGATGTTTGCGGTGATGATCCTACTGTTAACAGGCTTGAGGATCTTTCCGCTGAAATGCTGGGAATGGAAGCTGCAGTTTTTGCTCCCAGCGGCACACAGAGTAACCTTATAGCTCTACTATCTCATTGTCAGCGTGGCGATGAATATATTGTTGGACAGCAGGCACATACTTATAAATATGAAGGCGGCGGGGCAGCAGTTCTCGGCAGTATTCAGCCCCAGCCATTAGAGTTTGAGAAAGACGGTTCTCTTGATCTTGATAAAATAAAGAATGCTGTAAAACCGGATGATTTTCACTTT
>CAZGAI010000319.1:0-4867 GCA_964523175.1 uncultured Victivallales bacterium
AGAACGTAAAAAATATGATTTTACATTTATATATTTACTGCCTATTATGCCGGTATATCAAACTTCAGGTCGATTGTGGACAGCAATATCAATGATTTTTGAAATATTTTTGCATACACATAAGGATAGCAGTATGGCACCCTGGTGGGTTATCCGTAAAACACATTAAAGGAGTATAATAATGACTTTTGATTTTAATAATAAGAGACAAGTACATGAAGATAGTAATAAAATTAAATATGCACCGGCAAAACGCTATTTAGCAAAATGGCAGTGGTATTTGCTCGTGCTCATAATACTCAGTCCACTTTTATATTTTGCCGGGAGAGTACTGATAGATAGTTTAACAATTACAGCTTCAGGTTACGTTTCCTATAATACTTTAGCAGTACGGGCACCTGAAAATGGATATATCGGTAAAGTATTAGTTAAAGAAGGTGAACACATAAAATTAGATCAACTACTAATTTCTATGAATGCACCAAGGTTAACTAAGGAGCTAAATAAGTTACGGGAAGAGCAGGAGCGTTTGAAAAATATTCAGGATAATACAGAAAATCCTGAAATAGAATATTTTTTGCTGATGAAAAAAGCCCTGCAGAAACATGTTCAAACAACCATAGAATATGTTAAAAAAATGGAGGATTTGAGAAGGAAAAAACTTGGAACTATTATTGATGAGCAAAAAGCCAGAACCGACTTAAAAAATATAGAGTTAGAAATTGCTGATATTGATCGCGCAATTGCTAAGAGTAACCTTTCTCATACATTTAGAATGGAAGAAGTTTATGGAGAGATTCTGCGCGGACTGGATATATCAATAATCAAAATTGAAGCTACCATGACTTTAATGAATATAGCATCAACCGGGGAAGGTAATATTGCAAAAATATTAGCCCGCTCTGATGAGTATGTAACAAAGGGGCAGACTCTTATAGAGATAACAACTCATGACAACCAGCGCATTTTAGCATATTTAGATCACAAAGACATGTCTAATGATATTTACAAAGGGAAAAAAGTTACAGTAATATTTCCAAATAATATAAGAATAGCCGGAGAAATTGAGCAATTGCCTGCACTTGCTGAACGTCAGGATAAAGCTACAAATATTATTAGAACAGTGAATAACAAAGTATTGTTAATTATTTCACTTAAAGGAAAACTCCCGCCTAAATATCAAATTGATGGACTACCGGTTAAGGTTATACTCAAAGATTATGGCTTTGGTTCTTTTATTAGATAGTTTCTTAAATGAGTTTATTGTAAACTTAGCGAAAAATTCGTTTTAAACTTTATCATATGAGGTAGATATATGCAACCTACAGATCAGACATTATTAGGACAGCTAAAGATTACAGAGCGTGAAATCATTAAACGGTTGGAATATCTTCAGATATCAGAAGATGACAGTAAGGTGTTATTAGAAGCGAAACCGTTAATTGCTAAGAATATAGATTGTATAATCAATGAATACTATGAAAGTCTGCTCAAATACTCCGAGGTTTCAAGGATTATTGGAGACGCTGACAGTCTTTCAAGACTGAAGAAATATGTTAGACAATACGTATTAGATCTTTTTAATGGTGAATATGGTGAAGAATATGTACATTCAAGGCTGCGGGTTGGACTTGTCCATAAGAGAATTGGTGTTACACCCAAGTTATATATTATGGCTATTAGGCAACTACTCAATCTACTCAGAAAATACCTTATGGATCCTTCTCAGAAAAATTGTGTGAATTGTCACTCCAGAATTGACGTGGTTGAGAAGGTCATTATGTTTGATCTGACTCTTGTATTTGATACCTATATTCATAGTCTTGTGGACGAACTGGAAAGAGGGAAAGAAGAAATAGAAAAATACGCTGATAACTTAGAAGAAATTATAACACAAAAAACTAAAAAACTGACTGAGATGGCTAGACTGGACGGACTGACTTCACTATCAAATCAAAGAAGTTTTTATGAAGAACTTCGTAAAGCAAATTCCAGATCTAGAAGGTTAGGTGAAGATCTAAGCCTTATCTATTTGGATCTTGATGGATTTAAGAAAGTTAATGATACTTTTGGACATAAGAAAGGTGATGAAATTCTGGTTAAAACCTCAGCCGCTATACTCACTACAGTCAGGGCGGAAGATACCCCAGCAAGATATGGAGGGGATGAATTTTGCATCATTTTACCGAATACATCTATTAATCAAGCTCATGATTTTGCTAAGAGACTGATTGAACTATTTAATAAAAAATCAGGTGATTCTGGTGTTACTCTGAGCATTGGAATTGCAACAACTAATAAAGATTTATTGTTAGATTCGGATACACTTGTTAAAAAAGCTGATAAAGCAATGTATAATTCAAAAAAGAAGTCGGGACACGCTATCAATGTATCATAAATTTAGTGTTTTTAAATTTTTTTGATCCTATTCCTTCTTAGAATTAGATTTAAATGCTTCAATACATTTAAGACAGATGCAGGCTTTACGTTTTTTGTCGTCCGGTACTAATTCAAGAAGTTCTCGAGGTATTTTTACATTAATGCACCAGCATTTTTTATCTGTATGAGCCATGCAGTTGTTTTCAGCATTGCATATTGGACATATATTATCAATCATTTTTTCTCTAATATTTAAGAATATAGTACGAATTCAGTAAACAGCGTTGTATTCGCGTTAATGTACTTCACTGAATACTTACAAAATATATTTGCAAGTAAGACCAAAACACATAAAATTAAATGTACTGTTTTTCAGACTAAAAAACTATTTTATTCTATAATAGGGTATTACTATCAAAACAAATCAAGTAAATATTTAATTTACATAGAGGATTTTATATGAAATGGCTTGCCATCATTTTTATTTTTTTATTTAGAAAAATAATTTTTAAAATTTTGATTTTTATAATTATTATAATCGCCGTTTTATATTTCTCATTTCCCTTTTTAACATCCTACTATATTGGAAAAGTAGCCGATGCAAAGATATCCAACTCTTTCTCCTATTCAAAGTTAATAAAAGGAACTGTTGAGTTCAAAACTTTTAGAATCTACTCTACGGCAGATTTTAATAACAGACTGGCAATTGAATTTACTAATCTTATAATTGATTTTGATTTACTATCATTGCCTTCGAGTACAAAAGTAATAAAATCTATAAACTCAGATAAAGTAAACATTTACAGCATAAACAAGAATACTAAAAACAACATTTCTGAAATTGTAAGAAATATACAAAATTATTATAAAATAAATGAAAGCATAGATGAAAAGACGGGAGATTACTTAGTAAAAGAACTTAATCTAAATGATATATATCTATCTACATACAATGATAAAAATAAGCTGAAAACAACAAAACTGAGTGATATCCATTCTACAAATATCACTTCAAACGGTATTGTTCTTATCTTTTTAAAAAGTATTCTTTTCACTATTCATGATAAAGTTAAGCATGGAAACACTACCGGTGAAGTAATAGACAAAATATGGGATGTACTTTTCGGAAACCGAGAATAATAATTCATTACAGCTAAAAGCCCACATTGCGGGTTTACTCACTTAGCTCAGGATAACCGTTCTGTTTTGCAGTCATTTCTTCAATTTCTATTTTAATTACCGCTGTAATTTTCAAAGCAGCTTCAGGAAACTGGCTATCCTTTTCTGTATAATGCTTCATTATTACATCTAATGCCTTGATTTTTTCTTCTGTATTATCAATAAATGAAGCTTTTCCTGAGCCCATAACACTTTGATAGTGCATTGACCAGTTACATGCTGACTTTCCTTCTACTATTTTCGTGTTTGCTTCAATTTCAAAGCAGACATTATTATTATGTTTAATAATATCTATCTTTTTGCCCTCAATTGCTGAGTGAACATAGAGTGTATTTTCTTTATAACCAAAATTTAGAGGAAACATATAGGGCTTATTTTCTAAAGATAAACCCAGTCTGCAAATTTCGGCACTTTGTATTATTTTTTCAATTCTTAATCTATCAGTAATTTCCTGCTTTTTTCGCCTCATTCTTTTCCTCTCTTGTATCTGCAATTTGGTGATCTATAGATTTAGTGATTTTTTTTGTCATCGTTGCCGTAATCAACTGTCCCTCATAGCATAGAGTGAAGAAGAACTGAAAATCATGATAAAGTATACCTTGTTTCAATAATAACAAGACTTTGCCCACAAAGTGCAGCGCTATTCTCATATTTTGAAAGCCAACTTATTTCAGCAAATTTAATACACCAATGCTAAGCCATGGAACATAGGTAACCAGAATAACTACAACCAGAAGGATCAATAGAAAAGGAACAGCATAACGGGCAACCCGCATAAGCGATTTATCAAAACGGAACGCTGCGAGAAAAAGATTCATACCAACTGGAGGTGTCAAGTACCCGAGTTGCAGATTCACAAGAAATATAATACCCAGATGTATTGGTGAAATACCAAAAGCTGTCGCCATAGGTAAAATTAAAGGTACAACCACAATCAATGCCGAATAAATATCCATCATACATCCGACAAGGATCAATGCCAAATTAAGAAGGAGAAGAAATTTCCAACGCGAATCTATATTAAGAACAGCCCATTCAGCAGCACGGGCCGGTACCTCTGCGTCAACAAGGTAACTGGTTAACCCCATTGCAACTCCAAGAACAATCAGCACTCCACCAACAAGAACAGCACAATTTACAAGCAGAGTAAATAATTTCAAAAAGTCCAGGTCACGGTAAACGCATGTTTCAATAATTAATGTATAAACTACAGTCAAGGCAGCCGCTTCCACCATAGTGCAAAATCCACCAAAAATACCAACCAAAGCTACAACCGGAATCATCAGCTCCCATTTAGCCAGCCAGACAG
>CAZGAI010000320.1:0-4848 GCA_964523175.1 uncultured Victivallales bacterium
GTACCCCTAACAAATAAAGAAAGGTATGATGATGTTTTTTAAAACTATTAATCCTTATACAGGAAAAGTGTTAAAAAAATACAGGTACCTTGACAAACATGAAATAGTAAATGTTATAGAAAATACGAATGCTGCGTTTCTTGAATGGAAGAAAACTACAATACAACACAGGGCTGGTTTATTAAAAAAAGCTGAAAAAATATTGGTTGAACGTAAGAAAGAGTTTGGTGAATTAATGGCTATGGAAATGGGTAAGCCTGTTGCTGTAGGTCGCGGAGAATCTGTAAAGTCGGCCAGTGTATGTAATTATTATGCAGAAAACGCAGAAATCTTTTTAAAGGATGAAGTTATTGAGACAGAAGCACAGAGAAGTTTTGCCTGTTTTGAACCACTTGGATTAATTTTTGCTGTTATGCCCTGGAACTTCCCATTCTGGCAGGTTTTTAGATTTGCTGCTCCTGCATTAATGGCTGGAAATGGGTGTTTGCTGAAACATGCTCCTAATGTGCCGGAATGTTCATTAGCAATTGAAAATATATTTAGAGAAGCAGGTTTCCCGAAACATATTTTTTCTTCTATGTTTGTTGATATTCCACTTGTTGAAAATATTATCAGTAATCCTTTTGTTAAAGGCGTTACTCTTACCGGAAGCGAAAGAGCAGGTACATCAGTGGCTAGTCTTGCTGGAAAATATCTTAAGAAATCAGTTATGGAACTGGGAGGCAGTGATCCTTATATAGTTTTGGAAGATGCAGATATAAAATCAGCAGTAGAGACATGCATCATAAGTAGGCTTGTAAATTCAGGGCAGACATGTATATCAGGTAAACGTTTCATTGTTGTAAAGTCATGCATAAAAGAGTTTGAAGAGTTGTTTGTGGAAGGAATGAGAAAAGTACGTTTTGGAAATCCTATGGATGAGAATGTCAAATATGGACCGTTGGCTAGATATGATCTTAGAGATAACCTTCATAGGCAGGTGAAAGAAAGTATTAAGCTGGGGGCAAAATGTCTTTTCAAAGGAGATATTACAAATGATTCACAGGGTGCATTTTATCCTGCTGTTGTTCTAAGCAATGTAAAAAAAGGAATGCCCGCTTTTGACGAAGAACTGTTTGGACCTGTTGCTGCAATAATATCTGCGGAAGACGAACGTGATGCAATAAATATTGCAAATGACACCTGTTACGGTTTAGGTGCTGCTATATTTACTCGTAATATAGAAAAAGGCACAAGGATTGCTTCAAAAGAACTCAATGCAGGGGCATGTGCTGTTAATGATTTTGTTAGATCCGACCCCAGACTTCCATTTGGTGGAATTAACAGAAGCGGATACGGATGTGAGTTATCACACTATGGGATGAAAGAATTTGTAAATGTTAAATCTATTTATGTTAAATAATAAGATATTAAGTTGAACATTTAACGAATACTGAAGCTAAATTGCAAGTGTTATATGTAAGTCCAAAATATAAATAATTATTAATCCTTGATCTGAGATTTTTTGTTCCCAGCTCTGCTGGTTTTTGTGACAGATTTTATTTTAGTCGTGCCTTAAAAAATCAAATAAAGTCTTCGCCGGTATTCTACAGAAAAAGCTTTAAGGCTTAAAATTCTAATTAAAAATATTTAAATTACTCACAGAACTGTTAACCAGGTTAATAGCAAATTTCATATACGAGTAATATTTTTATAGTTAGAAATATTAGACATACAATTAATAAAAAAAGTTGTCCTTAATTCACACAATTTAAAGAAGGAAAAATCTAATGAATAAAACTCTTAAAGGAATAATTCCACCAATGATCACTCCCCTTTTGGGAAGAGATACGTTAGACACAAAAGGCCTCGATAATCTTATTGAACATATTTTGGGAGGTGGAGTTCACGGTTTGTTTATTTTAGGCACTACAGGAGAAGGCCCAAGTTTAAGCTATAGGCTTAGATATGAATTAATTGAAAGAACCTGTAAGCAGGTCGGCGGAAGAGTTCCTGTACTTGTCGGAATAACAGACACCTCGTTTACAGAATCAATAAAAATGGCCAATATATCAAAAGAACACGGCGCAGAAGCTGTTGTACTTGCACCTCCATTTTATTTTCCTGCGGGAAATGATGAACTGCAGGAATATTTCACAGATATCATAAGCGAAATCAATCTCCCTGTATATCTATACAATATGCCTAGCCACACAAAGTTGAATATCGCACCTGAAACAGTTTTGGAAATCGTAAAATTACCCGGAGTACACGGAATAAAAGACAGTTCCGGCAATATGGTTTATTTTAACAATATTTTGAAAAAATTAAAAGATGAGAAAAATCTTTCGTTATTGGTTGGACCAGAGGAACTTTTGGCAGAATCTCTATTTCTTGGTGCTGATGGCGGAGTTAACGGAGGTGCTAATTTCTTCCCGGAACTCTATGTTAAATTATATAATGCCGCGCAGATAAATAACTGGGTAACAGTCAGAGAACTCCATAGCAAAATCATGGATATAAGTACTACTATTTATAGTGTAGGAAAGTTTGGGTCCAGCTATTTAAAGGGAATTAAATCAGCTTTAAACTATATGGGAATATGCAGTGATTTTATGGCAGAACCTTTTCATGCGTTCAAGCAGCCTGAACGTGAAAAAGTTAAAGAACACCTCAAAAAATTAAAATTATTGAAATAAATAATTAAAAGGATGCATAATGGATAATGCCAATACAAAAAAAAGAGGATTGCATCGTTTAGACTATAGATGGGTCCTGATTATTATATTACTGATAGCTTCCATAGTTAATTACATGGATAGAGCTACACTCAGTGTAGCTAATGTTGCCATAGCCCATCAATTTGGGTTCAGTACTATAGAAATGGGGCTGTTGCTGTCAGCCTTTATGTGGCCGTATGCTCTGGCAAATTTACCGGCAGGCTGGCTGGTAGATAAATTCGGTATTAACAAAATATTTTTAATAGGTGTCATACTTTGGTCTATATCATCACTGCTGGGTGGTTTAGTAGTAGGTTTTTTTAGTATGTACATGGCTCGTGTACTATTGGGTATTGCAGAAGCACCTTTTTTTATAATTGCCGGAAAAGTAACGCAGCATTATTTTAAAAAAGAAGAAAGAGGAGTGGCAGCTTCAGTTGTAAACCTCGGTCCCAGAATAGCTAATGGTATTGCTCCTCCTATTTTAATATTTCTAATGATTTTTGTAGGCTGGCGCCTTATGTTTATTGCATTAGGTGTTCTTGGGTTTTTCATAGCAATTATATGGATTAAATTTTACAGAAAAGATGATGCATTAGAAACAAATATAACTAAAAAGGTTGTAGAAAAGATAGAAGAACAGGAAAAAACAAGTATTTGGAAGCTCTTTAGACATCCCACAATGATATGTTTGATTATCGGTAATATTGGATCTTCTTATGTGTTCTGGCTTTATATAACATGGCTGCCGGATTACCTGATGGAAAGTAGACATTTAAGTTTAGCTAAAACAGGGCTTATGGCCGCTATACCGTTTCTCTCAGCTATCTTTGCAGTAATGATCGGGGGATATATTTCAGATTATTTTATAAAAAAGGGGATGAAAGCAACAACAGCAAGGCTGATCCCTATTGTTGGTGGATGTCTTCTGGCAGGTGCCGCAGTATTTCCAATCAATTATATTACCAGTACACCATTAACTATATTGCTCATTAGCGTTAGTTTGTTTTGTGTTGAATTAAGGACAGGTGTCCTTTGGGCGATGGTTGGTGATTTATCTCCTAAAGAATCAGTAGGAATGTTTGGTGGTATCCAGAATTTTGCAAACTTTATCGGAGGTACATTAGCCCCTATCGGAACCGGTGTTATTTTGTACTTCTCAGGAGGTAACTTTAATTGGGTATTTATTACAAGCGGTATATTCTGTGTAGTTGGAGCTATCAGCTATGCATGCATTAGGAGACCTGTAAAAATTGAGGAAATAATAAAAACGTAACATAAATTTTATTCAACAAGTTGGAGGAAAGACTTATGAAAAAGAGAATCGCAATATTTTGGCCGGGTGATTATAGACAACAGCCAAATGAACTTGCACTACCAGGTGCAACTGAAGCTACTATTCAAATGGAACGAGCGATAAAAAAACTTGGATTGAGCTCTTACAGAATTGAAGGATTTATAACAAAACCAAATGAAGCTATAGAAAAGCTAAGTCAAATAGATGACCCAATAATCGGAATCTACACTCACTGGGTATACGGGCCGCATACTACTGATGGTGTCGTAGGTAAAAGCAACCCTCTGCTTTTAGCCAGTAATTTTAATGGAACATGGCCTGGGTTAGTAGGTTTGTTAAATACTTCGGCGTGTCTAGAATTTGTAAACAGAAAACACAGCCGTATCTGGTCTGACGCAAAAGACTGGACAAAAGATGAATTCTTTATGAAATCTCTTAAAGAATGGTGCGATACAGGCAAAATAAAATATTCTGCTGATAACATTTCTTCACCTGAGCCCGTTTCGGAATCAGCTCAGAAAATAGCAGGTAAAATTTTTAAAGATATAGAAAAACGCAGGATTATTACTTTGATGCTGGGTGACACTGCCATGGGAATGATTAATGGCTACTTCGGCCCCAGGCTCTTAAACAAAATTGGGTTCACTGAACATAAAGTTGATCAGGCCTGGATTGTAGAAAGAGGTACAAAAATTGATCAGAAACGTATTGATAACGCTCTGAAATTTGTAAATAGTAAAGGCATAACTTTTCATTACGGAGAAAATGGAGCGGATGATTTTACTATAGATTCAACTAAAGAACAGTTAAGAGACTATTTAACAGTACTTGATTTAGTTGATGAATTTAAAG
>CAZGAI010000321.1:0-4845 GCA_964523175.1 uncultured Victivallales bacterium
CATAAGCCTTTTATTGTATGGCAATTAACTCAAAAACATCAATTAATATCCGTTTCAAGAATGGAAAAGGTTCCAGTTTCGATACAGCACTTCCAAAAATAAAAATTTCTATCAGTATCAGTAATGCCGAAAACTGTCTGCCCTGCCACACTTATGGATGATGGTATTGATCCAGTTGATGTACGCAAAGGTTTACGCGAAATTGGTTTTAGTGACATTTATATTATACCTGATTCAGATTCACTTCTTGATGAAACAATTGAGAAAAAAGAGAGGGATTTAACACGCTCTATGGAAATGATGGAAGCAGATTCTGAAATCTTTTTGAAAAGTATTAAAGATCGTAAATCTAATCATGGGTTTTAAAGGTTTCTCTACACTACCTTTTTCAAAAAAAAGATCAAGAGGGGAAACAAATACCTGGTAGTTATTTAAGTTAAAGTCTATTATTATTAAATGTAAAACAGATTTCACCGAGTATATTATTAAAAAAATAAATAAATGTTATTGAATAACAAATAGAGGATAATTTACATATGAAAGAATTTGAAATAGGCAAATTAAATAAATTAAAAGTAGTAAAATTAGTAAGTTTTGGACTCTACCTTGATGGAGGAGACTACGAACAGATATTGCTTCCAAAAAAGTATATTCCCGAAGGCACTAAAGTTGGAGATTTTATTGAAGTATTCGTATATTTTGATTCTAAAGACATTATTATTGCTACAACTCAGGCGCCATATGCATATGTAGATGATTTTGCCTACTTGAAAGTTGTCTCTGTTAACTCCATCGGTGCTTTTCTGGATTGGGGATTAATAAAAGATCTTTTTGTGCCTTTCCGTGAACAGAAAGAAGCACTTGAAAAAGACAAGTATTACCCTGTATATATCTATTTTGATAAAAAGAGCAGAAGAATTGCCGGCACAACCAGAATTAATAGATATCTTGACATGGAACCTGTTAACTATAAAATCAATGAAGAAGTAGACCTGTTCATAATCTGCGAGGAAGAAATTGGTTATCAAGCCATAATTAATAGTAAGCACCAGGGATTATTATATAGAAATGAAATATTTCAGCCATTAGAATTAGGTCAGCATTTAAAAGGTTTTATTAAAAAAATTAGAGAAGATAAAAAAATTGATTTATGCCTGGAAAAAACCGGTTATGAGAAAGTTAGCGGTTTAGCTGAAATAATTTTGACAGAAATACGTAAGCAGGGCGGAAGTTTAAACATAACAGATAAATGCTCACCTGAAGTAATATACAGCACTTTCAAAGTCAGTAAAAAAAATTACAAAAAAGCAATCGGTGCACTTTATAAGCAAAGACTGATCACCATAGACGATAATGGCATTAAGTTAGCTTCAAAAACTAAATAAACATTGCCTAAAAAGGGTTTCGGACAAAAGTGAGCAGTAAACTGTTATCTGTTTTTTATATACTTCGCCGCCAAAGTAGTTATAATAAGTGGCAAGAACTAAGCTGACAACCAGTTACTTTTCACTGACAACTATGCCCGAATGATCTTTATATACGGGCTATAAGAAATAAGCGGTAATTTTGCAACCACCGCTTAAATCATACATAAAAATATTAAATTACTGCTATTCTATTATTTTACTTCTCAGTTCGAAATCAAGCTTCCACTTGCTATCCGAACCTTCATCGAAACACCATATCTGCATTGTTCCTGTTTCAGTCAATTCACTGCGCAGTCTAATCGGAATCAAACTACCTGGAGGCACATCTTTTGCCGCTGGAAGTGTCGCTGATAATGAAGGCATTTCTTCAATGTCTGTATCGCTATCGGCATCTTCAATAATAGTTCCATGAATATCATCATGTTTTGTCGTTGAAGAAAAGAAATGAAATTCTGTAGTTTCTCCGACAAGTAAACCAAGGCCTTTATAATCAATATCAGTACCTGTTCCTTCTTCTGTACCCATAGGTAGAACACAGAGTCCCTGAACTGGCGGAATAAATCCCGGGACAGCAGGCATAGAGGATTCAATACCAAGGTAATATGCATGCGAACTACCAGCTTTAATACGAATGCCGTCCCCTTCTCGGACACGTGCATAACATCCTGCTCCGAATGCTACTGCTAAATCTGGATTATTACCGGTTAATATGTTTAGAGGCGAATCATTATCCGCTCTTGCAGTGTCCTTCGGCAGCCAGCCTTCAATAGTTTCTATAATCCTTTCTCTGATTGCATCTGCTTTACTTACACCGCCGTTAAATAAAATACAGTTGGGCAGGGTGCTTTCATCACAATGCTTAGATAAAAATGCAGCAAGATGTTTAGTTATTGCTGGATCAGATTCATAGTTAAGCCCGAATGTTCTTAATCCTGATTTTTTTGCAACCAGAGGTCTGTCTGTCAAATCACATACAGGGAAAAATCCATTAAGAAGTATTTCGGTCAGCTCTTCTCTGGTAAGCTCTGTACTTATTGTTCCACCGATAAGACTGCTGCCACGACCAAGTACCGTCAATTTTTGAGCTTTAGCATCAGGGTTTGTCATCAGTGTTTCTTTCGCCTGACGACATGCATGTGTCAGACCTGATATCTGATATGCATCAAGTTTAATTCCGTTATCAGCTTTGAATTTAGCTGCTGCATTGTAAGCCATTGTTAAATCCATATTATCTCCACCCAGGAGTATATGATTACCAACAGCAATACGCTCAAGTCCCAAATCACCGTCTTTATCTATAACTTTTATCAAGCTAAGGTCTGTAGTTCCACCGCCAACATCAAAAACAAGCACAATGTCATCAGCTGATACGTTATCTCGCCAGTTTTCCTGTGCACCTGTCAGCCATGAATAAAAAGCCGCCTGAGGTTCTTCAAGTAGTACTGTTTTTAAGCCAGCCTGTTCCGCCGCTTTTACTGTTAATTCTCTCGCAACGGCATCAAAAGATGCTGGAACAGTCAATATTACTGTCTGATTTTCAAGGTTGTCATCAGTCGAATCTTCGCCTTTAATACTGTTCCATGCTTCTTTAATATGCTCAAGGATTCTTTTAGTTGCTTCCACAGGTGACAACTGTTTTTCAGGCTGATTACTGTTCCACGGCAAAATAGGAGACAGACGGTCTACATTACCTGAACAAAGCCATGATTTTGACGAAGAAATAACTTTACCTGGCATTTTAGATGCGTTTTTCTTTGCGAATTCACCTACAGAAAAATTAGCATCACTATTCCACGGAAGCGTCAGACCGTCGTCAGGAACTTCTTTATCATCCGGTAAATAGAGAAATGAAGGAAGGGTTTCCTTTTCAGTAATTTCTCCAAAATCAGTTATCTGCGGTATTTTAAAAATCTGCGGTTCAGTTTCATCCGAAGCAGTGTCTATAAAGTATACAACTGTATTTGTTGTACCTAAATCTATTCCAATATAGTATCGAGGCATTAGTTCATCCTCCTTCAAGTTAAACTAGTTATATTATTTTCGTTTAAATGGGAAATATAGCTTTGTTTTATATAAATAAGTTAAAAAGCAAATTCCTGTCCATTAAATTATAATTCAATGTCAGCAGGGCAAATTACTTTGTCATTTACCTTTCCGGTTCTTTTAGGTAAATCCACCTTTCCTACTGTCCAGCCTTTATGTCTTAATGTTCCTTTGTAAGGTGCTTGTTTGGGGACATTGCCAGACATTCTTACTTCAGAAGGATCAAAGTTATCATCTAATGAAACAGTTTCACCTTCTGTAACAGAAAATAAAGGTTTCACTTCAAAATTTTCAGTAAGAATTTTTGCACATCCAGCATGAATCTGTCTTACAGCCGCTCCGACCTGTGCGTCTTCAAACGCATCTATATTTTCGTTCAGGAAGTCAACCAGGCGCCCTTCTCTCTGCAATAATACAAGACTAAATACTGCGCCTTCTTTTAATTTGTCTTCTGATATCGTTAGGCACTCCTTCTTTACCGCAGCTAATTTTTCTTCATATGAAGCTATCAATTTCTCTGTATTATCTTCTTTTTGTTCTTTTCCTACCTTGTTACCTGACTTTCTTTCAGCAAAAAATAAACGACTGACTACAAAAACTACAATAAGAACAAGTATTACAATAACACCGCCGGTTATTAATCCATTATTAAAAGCGGGCATGTTTGCACCTATGCTTATCAAAAAAGTTTGTATATCCATTAATCAATTTCCTCTATTAATTTGATGTTCCTTTATATGTTTTCATTTGAACATCATTTTAGTTTTTAAATGTCTGGCAAAGCTTGAAATTTCCGTTAATTTATATTAAAAGAAAATTTAACTACTTAAAACTATTTTATCCAGACAAACGGCCTATAACTTGCTCAGCTTTATGAAAAAATCAAATAACTGTTCTATATTTCTTAAGACAAATCACTAAAAGGACCTCTTTTTTATGATTAAATGATGATAAAATAGCAAAAGGATATTTAAAAAATATTTTATTCTTTTGTTTTCAACCTTATAATACCGGCTTTTTATATAAAACAGCTAGCAAAATATTAACAAAATGGTTATAAATAATATAATTATGAACAAGCAAAACAATATTTCACCAACACTCTATGAGAGCTCAGGAAAATACAGCATTATTGTATCAACAATTCTTATTCTTTCTTTTATTTTCAATGTTTCAGCATTAATTGCTCCATTTTACACTGCAAAAGTATTTTTAAAATCACCATACACGTTTACACTGCCTAACTCAGTACTACTTATGTGGAATCACCAATTGCTTCTTATAGCACTCCTAATATTGGGTTTTTCCATAATTTTTCCATTTTTTAAATTAATAGTACTTTTCTATACATGGTTTATCTGCAGAGATGGAGATA
>CAZGAI010000322.1:0-4810 GCA_964523175.1 uncultured Victivallales bacterium
TACTGATTACTGATTACTGATTACTGATTACTGATTACTGATTACTGATTACTGCGTTCTTTTATATGCGAGTTGAACTAATGTTCCGCAAAGCTGAATATAGGGAATGTCAGCAGAAGCGGCTGCTTTTGGGAGCAGGCTACTTGACGTAAAGCCGGGGATACTGTTCATCTCAATAAAATATGCTAAATTATTCTTATTTGATACAATCAGGTCTACGCGCAGCATATCACGTGCATCTACCTTATTATATGCTTTAAGTGCTGTATGCATTATCTCTTCCTGGAATTCGGAAGAAAATTTATTTGGATCTGGAGGTGTGATGTATTTTGTCTCACCTGATTCATGTATATATTTAGCATCATAATCATAAAATTCACCTGGGTAGCAGATGTGTATTATTGGCAAAGCAGATCCATCTAAAATACCGACTGTCAGTTCAGAACCCTGTATATATTGTTCAACTAAAATTAACCCGGTGGGATCAATGGATGCTTTATCAAGGGCCGATTTCCAGTCTGCCATATCCTTGACTATCGATATTCCAAATGTAGAACCTTCTGTTGGTGGTTTGACTACAACAGGAAGTGACAAGTTTTCCGGAAATGTTGTGTTACCTTGTTTTAATACTGTATACTCAGGAGTTAGAATATTGTTTTTCTGAAAAAATTCTTTTGTTTTAATTTTATCAATAATTATTTCGGAAACTTTACTATCGCATCCAACGTATGGGAGATTAACATTTTCAAGTTCCCTTTGAATTTGGCCGTTTTCACCAAATCCGCCATGAAGAACAGGAAAGACGACATCAGCCTTTTTAATATTTTTATTAATTTCAGGCTTTTGAATATCTACTTCGGTAACATCATATCCGGCTTCTTTAAGAGCAGAAGAAACGCCTTCAGCCGATTCGAGCGAAACAGCTCTTTCGTGAGAGTTTCCTCCTTTAATAACAGCGATATGCAGCTTTTTTGGTTTGGTAGTTAAAGTCGAAAGACTACAACTGTTAGCAAAACATACTTCAGGTTCAAGATAGATCCCTGTTTTACTGAATACCTCTTTTTTAACTTTAACAGCAAGTTCAAGAAAATCTTTTTCTGTAGCAGTTGTTTTGTTTACAATAAAGTTAGCATGTTTTGTACTAACCTCTACATTACCTATTGACAAGCCTTTGCACTCGGCGATGTCTATAAGTTTTCCTGCTCCATGACCGGAAGGTGGATTACGAAAAACACAGCCGGCATTACGAAAAACAGGATAGATATCTTTTCTGGCGGACATACTTTCCTGTATCGTTGCTAGAGTCGCGGAAGATAAGACTTTATCCATTTTGAATATTACAGCGGTTACTATTACATTATCTGGAATAGAAGAATTTCTATAACTCCACTCTATTTCTTTGGCAGCTGCAGCCCATGGATTACCCTGCAAATCAAAACCGCTTATTTCTTCGATTACATCACTTATGCTTACTCCGAGTCTGCCTGCATTTGTTCGAAGAGAACCGCCTATTGTTCCCGGAATCCCGGCCAGTTGCGCAATACCTCCAAGATTTTTATGTGCGCAGGCAGTAATGAAATCATACAACCTTACACCAGCACCTGCAGTAGCATGTACATGGCTGATTTTAACCTTACTGAAATCGTTCTGCCAAAGACGTAAAATAATGCCGTTGAAACATTTATCTGTTCCTACCATGTTGCTTCCACCGCCTAGAGGAAGAACTTTAATGTCTTCATTGTAACAGTACTTTAAGAATTTTGACAGGGATAAATCATCAACAGGTTCAATGACGAGTGGCACTGTACTACCTACACCTAAAGTTGTTATATGAGACCATGGAACGTCGAATTTAATTGCAAAATTGGGAAAATAATGGAAAATTCTTTCAATTGTTTTTTGTGTTATTACAGACATGGCCATCTTTCCTTTATAATTTTACCTCTCCTAAAACGACATTTTTTGTCAACCAGTCGTCGTCCTACGGACTATGACATGGCACAGCGAATTTAACTAATCTAATGAATTATTTAAAAACACTTAATTAATGAAATCAGAATTACTTATAAACTTCAGCCGGATCAAAAACCAGTTCTCCAACAACTTCAAGCTCATTTTTTTCTACATCAACCTTTCTATAAAAACAGGATCGATAGCCAACGTGGCACGCTGCATCTCCAATTTGATCTATTTTGAAGACTACAGTATCTTCATCGCAGTCTACAAGAATTTCTTTAATTTTCTGAACATTGCCTGAAGATTCTCCTTTTTTCCATAGTTTTTGTCGCGAACGTGACCAGTATGTCGCATTTCCTGTTTCAATGGAAAATTTCCATGAATCCTCATTAATGTATGCAAGCATTAATATTTCTCCCGTTTTCCAATCCTGCGCTATTGCCGGAATCAGGCCGTCTTCACTTTTTGAAAAATCTAAATTTATCATAGTTCTAATTACTCTCATTGCTATAATTAATACAGTATAGGAATTTGCTTTTTAAGCTCATGATAGACAACAATATCATAATTCTCATTAAAAGAAAATAATAAAACAGGTTTAACTTGTTGAAAATTGATTGATTTTAGGCTTTAATTTAAAGTAAAGGAGAATATTTATGGGTGGATTATTTTTGTTTGCTTTAACGATTGTTGTCGTTGTCGTAATGGTTAGAATAGGTGCTATTGCATTTGAGTTAACCGGTATGCCATGGGAGCAGGCAAAATTTCAAGCCTTATCGTGTTTTACTCTGACAGGTTTTACTACGCGTGAAGCACTACAGGTGACAAGACATCCTCAGAGAAAAAAAATTGCCGGTTTAATGATGATTTTAGGGTATGCGGGTTCTATCTCTCTTGTTGCAACTTTTGTTAATTTTTTACGCCCTATTTTTGAACTTAACCACAAGTACTACCATATTCCTTTTACCGGTGTTTGGATACCTAACATGTTATATCAATCAGGTAAACTGGCAGTTCTTGTGATTATTCTTTTACTGCTCTGCAAATTTTTTTCGAAAAGCAGACTATGGGAAAGGATATCTATGCACATTAGAGAACGGATTCGTAAAGCAAATCTAATTAAAAATGTTACTTTTCAGGATATGGCAATTGGAGAAAAAGGTTTCGGCATTATGAGGATTGAGGTAGCTGATAATGACGAATATTCAGGAAAAATTATATCTGAAAGCGGCTTTAAAAAAGCTACGGGTGCACAGATTTTGACGATTGAAAGGGAATCAGAAGTTATTCCGAACCCAGGTGCGGATGAAATGATTCTGTCAGGAGACATCATTTATTGTTTTGGACGTCGGAAAGATTTTAATAGAACCAGGTGAATAAATCTATCAGGTTAAAAAGGAGTATAACTAATGAGATTCCCCGGTAGGAGAAAGACGAAACATTATTTCCCAGTTGGAACAAAAAGTAGAGTCCCGCTGGATAATTATTTAATGCAGAATAAGCAGAATTATATAACTGGAATTGAACAGTTATTAATTGATGTCGAAGTGAATGTAAGTGAAGAGTTTCTCGAAAGTTTCGGTATAACTAAAGGGCAGTCTATGGTGCTTGACAGCAGGAAAGTAGATCGTATTTTCTCTTCCTTAAATGAAGACCAGATCGTAGCCGAGTTTGCCGGAGGAACTATTGGTAATACTCTCCACAATTATTCTGTTTTAACAGATGATCGCTCTGTTTTGCTGGGAACAATAAGCGAAACAATGTCCATGGGAGATTATGCATTCAAATATGTCTGCCGTACATGCAGTCATGTGAGCTTTTCCTATTTGCAGCCTTTGAAGGGTAATTTGGCTAGAGCTATTTGTTTTATCACTCCTGATAAAGAGAGAACCTTCTGCATAAGCAAGGGGATTATGAATGATCTCGATCAGTCTTTTATTAAAGAGGATGTCATTAAAGGCAGTTCAGCTCTATTAATTACCGCCTATCTTCTTCGGGATGAAAAGGCACCGATATTTAAATCAACAATGAAAGCTGTAAAAATAGCGAAAGAGAATAATGTACCAGTTGTCCTGACAATGGGGACAAGTTTTCTGCTTGAAGAGAAGAAAGATTTCCTGATTGATTTTGTTAAAGAATTCGTAAACGTAGCTGCGATGAATGATGATGAAGCTCTGGCTTTAACAGGTTTCAAAGACCCTCTCTTAGCAGGAGAATCCATGCTGGATATGACTGATCTCACTTTAATCACTGTAGGTCCCAAAGGTTTGTACCTCTGTGGTTATGTCGATAATGATCATGCGAGAGAAACTAAAAATAAGATTCACAGCAAATCCATAGCCGAATACAATAAATTCGAATATAGCCGGGCTATGATAAAAAGGAATTGCAAGAATCCCATAAAAATTTATTCACATATCAATCCCTTTATGGGTGGTCCCGGTCAAATCATGAATACTAACGGTGCTGGTGATGCTGCACTGGCAGCTGTTCTTCACGATATCAGTGCTAATGCTTTTCATTCTAAACTTCAGCCTTCATCTCCAAAACATCTTGCACCTTTTCTGACCTATTCGTCGCTTCATCAGATCAGTAAATATGCCAATAGAGTCAGTTATGAAGTTCTAATCCAGAATTCCCCCCGTTTATCCAGAGGGTTACCGGATAAAGAGGAGAACCTGGAAGATGCCTACTGGGCAATGTAAATGTAGAACTTAATCAAAAGATTGGAGTCAAACCTGAATGGTGCTATGTTAAGGATGATTAACTCAAAAATCAATATTTTCAATATCCAATGTCCAGGGAATGTCCAGCAGGGAATGTCCAGCAGGGAATGTCCAGCAGGGAATGTCCA
>CAZGAI010000323.1:0-4801 GCA_964523175.1 uncultured Victivallales bacterium
ATTTCCAATAGCTGTAGGTTGTTCGAATATTTCTTTAAGCATGAAGTGTTCATATCCGTCTTTTTCTGCAGCTTCCTGTTCCCAGTCAATATTCGCCGTTTCACGTACAACCGGTATCGTGTCAATATTAAAAAGTTCTACATCTTCAGTTTTAATTAATGCAATATCTTCGTCATTGAGATAAATAACACGTTTTGTATAAGAAACCAACGCTGAAACATCACTGGCAACAATCATCTCATTTTTCCCAAGTCCTATAACTATAGGGCTACCTCTACGGGCGGCAATCAGGCTGTCGGGATGATGCTTTGAAATTACTGCTATACCGAAAGTTCCGTGTAACTGTTTTAATGCTGCTGCAACAGCTTTTAAAAAATCACCATTATAACATTCTGATATTAAATGAACAATTATTTCAGTATCTGTATTTGATTTAAATTTATGCCCCTTGCTTATTAACATTTTTTTAAGAACAACATAGTTTTCAATAATACCATTATGAACTAAAGCAAAGTTCCCAGTATCATCAGTATGTGGGTGAGCATTTATTTCTGTTGGCAGACCATGAGTTGCCCATCTCGTATGAGCTATCCCTACGGTTGCTAAGCATTCTGAGTCAGACCATTTTTCCTTGACTTTCTTCTCAAGATTGATAACTTTCCCTTTTTCTTTTATAACATCAATATGATCATTATCAATTATTGCTATGCCAGCTGAATCATATCCCCTATATTCAAGGCGCTTTAATCCATTAACCAAGGTGTCCAAAATAGGCCTTTTACCTACATATCCAACTATTCCACACATTTTTTACTCCTTTTCAAAATTTTTTGCTAAAGAAACAGCCTTTATTAACGCTTTAGCTTTATTTTGAGTTTCTTCGTATTCTTTAATAGGATCAGAGTCAGCTACAATGCCGGCTCCAGCCTGTATAAAAATTTTATTGTTCTTTAGGACTGCAGTTCGTATTGTTATACATGAATCTATATTTCCATCAAACGAATAATAAGCAACTACTCCTCCATATGGCCCTCTTTTTTCTTTTTCCTGTTCGCTGATAATTTGCATCGCTCTAACTTTTGGAGCGCCTGAAAGTGTTCCTGCAGGAAAAGTAGAGCGCATAACATAATCTGCTTCATGATTTTTTTCCAGTATGCCGTTAACTGTTGATACTATATGCATGACATGACTATATCTTTCAATAACCATTAATTGATCAACCTTTACTGAACCTGTTTCAGCTATTCTTCCAACATCATTTCGTGCTAAATCAACAAGCATTATATGTTCAGCTCTTTCTTTTGGGTCATTTAAGAGTTCTTCCTCTAAAGCTAGATCTATTTTTTCAGTCTTTCCTCGTTTTCTTGTTCCTGCAATTGGTCTTACTGTAATTTTTCTGTTAATGCATTTAGCATGCACTTCAGGCGAAGCTCCGACAACTGAAAAATCACCGCAGTTTAAAAGAAACATATAAGGTGAAGGGTTTATCATTCTAAGCGCTCTGTATAAAGCTATAGAGGAAACATTAGAATCTATAGAAAATCTTTGAGACATTACAGCCTGGATTATATCACCATCATAAATATACTGTTTTGTTTTATTGACCATTTCATAAAATTCTTCTTTTGTTTTATTTGAAGAATAGTGAATGTCGCTATGCAAATTTTTATCAATTTTAACAGGGGGAATAATTATTGATGTTTGTAGTAGTTTTACAATTTTGCTTATTTTTTCAACTGTAGTATCATAGATCTGATTAATATCTTTATTTTCTTCAAGGAAAGCCTGCGAAATTACTTTTATTGTATGCTTAACTCTATCAAAGACTAAAACGGTATCAGTTATCATAAAAAAAGCTTCAGGAAGATCAAAAGGTGAAAATTCTGGAGTTTCTATTGTTTTTTCAATTTCACGTACAGTGTCATATGAAGCATAACCTACAGCTCCACCAATAAAAGGAGGAAGCCCTGGCATATTAACAGGTTTATACTTTTTTAGTATATGATTAATTCTTTCAAAAACATCGCAACCTTTAATAGGTGTCTTTTTTTTTCCAGTAATATGTTCCGATTTTCCGTCTTTTTGAATAAAAATAGAATTGGGGTTTATACCTAAAAAGGAATAGCGAGCAATGTTTTCACCACCCTCAATACTCTCCAGCAAAAAAGCAAAAATATTTGATGTTTTTTTTTCACATATTTTATAATATGCTGAAACAGGAGTTTCCATGTCCGCAATAACATCGCAGTAGATAGGTATTAAATTCCCTTTTTTAGATAATTTTTCAAACTCTTCTCTTTTTGGTACTATCACTTCAATAATCCTTTTCATTCACTACTAGTAAGTAAAGACGCAAAATTTTGCGTCTCTACAATTGTGCATTTTAACTGCTGAATCAATATCTCCGTCCAAGCACTATATAACATTAAATATTATTAAAAAAAGATAAAATAATGGAGCGTTTAAAAGCAGGCTGTCAACAAGATCCAATCCTCCGCCTATACCGGGAATAATAGATCCTGAGTCTTTAATGCCGGTTATTCTTTTTAGTGCAGATTCTGATAAGTCACCAAAAAAACCGCCTATAAACAACAATAAACCTAGCAGAAATACCTGCCACCAGCTGAAACCTATTCCAAAATTTAAACAGCTTGTAATAAGAAAAGCGATAATAATACTGATAACAGCACCGCCAATTGTTCCCTCCCATGATTTTTTTGGGCTTATAGATGGAACTATTTTATGGTTTCCTGAAGCTCTTTTAGACATCAATGTTCCAATAGAATATGCTCCAATATCTCCAAATTTTGTAACTAAAATTAACAGCAGGACCAAATTAACTCCAATATAACTCTGAAAATAACCGTTCTTATAAATGAGAGTAATACAGTTAAGAGGAATGACAATAAGTATAAAAACTGCAGACGAGGTAACAGCTTTAATCAATGCTTCTTTGTTTGTTTTTGAAAGGAGAACATAAATCCAGCAATTAATTCCAAATAATCCGCCAACAAGTAAAATAACATTCAGTTGCACATTATAAGTTTCTGTCAGAATAATTCCAATAAAAACAATAGCTGCAAAAAATTCTGTCACACCTGAAAATGAAGGACATCCTATCTTTTCTAACGAAGAAGACAGCTCTCGTACACATATTATTGATAAAAAAGTTCCAGCTATTAAAAATACTATTAAGCCAAAATATCCTCTTATTAAAAAAGCTGCCAGAAAAATAACCAACAAAATGATACTGCTAATTAAACGTGACTTAAACATTTAGATACCTCCATATCGTCTGTTTCTATTATTATAACTGTTTATTGCTTCCTTAAAATCTTTTTCCTTAAAATCAGGCCATAATGTTTCTGTTATCCATATTTCACTATATGAAAGCTGCCATAGTAAAAAATTACTTATTCTAAATTCTCCACTCGTTCTGATCATTAAATCAGGATCAGGGATATCTGGTGCGTATAAATATGAAGAGAATAATTTATCATTTATTTCTTTGGGTTTTAATTTCCCTTTTTTGACATCTTCTGCAATTTTAACCGCTGCATCAACTATTTCAGTTCTTCCCCCATAGCTCAATGCAATAATCAACTGTCCGTTAGTATTATTTTTAGTCGTCTTAATAGCATATTGTAATGCTTTTCTGGTGAGTATTGGAATATCATTAGTTCTTCCAATAGTTCTTAACCTAATTCCTTTTTCCATAAGAGTTTTTAAGTCACTGTCTAAAAACTCTTTTAACAGCTTCATTAATCCGAATACTTCTTCTTTAGACCGCTTCCAGTTTTCAGTACTAAATGCATACAGAGTTATATATTTAATCTCATATTTAAGGATAATGTCAAGTATATTTCTAATTGTTTCTGCTCCAGCTTTATGCCCTTCAATTCTTGGTAAGCCGTGTTTTTCAGCCCATCTTCCATTGCCGTCCATTATTATTGCTATATGTTGTATATTATCAATTTCCTTCACTGTTTTCTCCATAAAAAAAATCTTCAAGCATTAAACATAAGGTGTGATATATTGGTAAATGATATTCTTGTATTATATACACTGTATCAGAAGGTGCTCTTATTGAACAATCTGCTATTTTAAAACATTTACCGCCGGTTTTTCCTGTAAGTAAAATAGTATTTAACTCCATAGATGTTGCTACTTGTAGGGCCTTATATACATTTGAAGAGTTACCTGATGTTGATATTCCAAGAAAAATATCTCCTGGTTTAGCCAGTATGTATAACTGCTGAGCAAAAACCATATCAGGTTTTACATCATTTGAAAAAGCAGATGATAAAGATGGATGTCCAGTTAAAGAAACAGCTCTAATTCCTTCTTGTAAAAAAGGTAATATATCTTCACTTTCTACTCCATGTAATTCTTTTATCTTATTAATAAATTTTTGGTTTTTGAGTTTACGTGAAAGCATAAAAGATTTCATTAGTTCTCCGACAATATGCTCAGCATCTGCGGCGCTTCCACCATTTCCGCAAATAAATAATGTTCCATTATTTATAAAACAATTTTTTAAAAGATTAAATGCTTGTAAAATTTCTGCTTTTACAGCAAAAAGTTCATTGTATTTTTCTAATAATTCGGTTAAATAATATTTAGTCATAACTAAACCTTGATAAAACAATTTTATTTCTCAAATACCAACATAGAGGTAGTTCAATAAACTGTATAATAAACTGTTAACAAAATGTAAGCTCTTTAAAATTAACATTCCAACATCATGAAATCAACACTATATTAACATAAGAATATTAATTATTTTATGCTTATTTTTAGT